>DAIAOV010000031.1:12503-31383 GCA_027437055.1 Legionella sp.
CGGGTATTAAATTATAATAGTGGCAGATTACCCTTAAGGCATCATCAAGAGCATCACTTGCGTGTCCAATGTGGACCTCACTATCCCAGATAAAGCAGGGTGTTTCTTGGTTTTCTTTTTTGCTCTTTATTTTCGTGAAATCCATTTGATCTTGCCGGGAAACGGCATAAACACGATTGAACTGATAATGTTGTGCGGCTTGGCGTGCGTCATAGAGTATATAACCTAATGAGCCCTCGGAAACTAAAGGATCATTAGCGAGCATGCGGTTGCCATCTCTACATTGTTCAATGATGAAAATGATTTCTCTTCTTAATTCTTCATGTCCCGCATGATCTTGGCTATCTAAATTTCTTTCTTGTTTTAACAGCGGTATAAGCGAGTTAATGCATTTATTAGCGAGGCTTAATTTTTCTTCTTGAGCAGCTGTGAGTGGTTTTTTATAGCTTTCTGATTTAATCCTGTAGTGATGGATCCTACTAATCATGTCGGCGACAAGTGATGATGGACGCTCACCTGGTAACGATTTTAATAATTCAGGGTGATGGGTAAATAGTATTAATTGTACGGTTTTCTGATCATGATTTGCGATTAAACATAATCTATCTTCTCCAGGTAGAAGATATTCCATATTATAAAATCCATACAATACCGTTCCAGCTTCCTCACTAAGCACATTTCCTGTAATGGTAGGCATGGCTTTATGGCTAAAAGGTTTGACTTGCAGAGGAATAAGTACCTGGGTTTGACCATCCGTAGTAGTTTGAAAATCGGGCATAAAAACCATATTTGTCTTTATACTATAAGGTCAGATTACTTGATTTATAGGTGAAATAGCAAGCATCTCTGCTTGATTTAAATCGTTTTTTAATTTAGCATCCGCTCTTTTTTTATGTTATTTTCTGGAGAAAAAATATGCAAGAAAAGTTTGATGAGTCTACTCCTCCTTCATCGCCAAGAACATCACCAAGAACGTGTGAAGAACAAAAATTGAGAGCAGAAGCTAATGGAAAGTATGCCCCAGCAAAACCAGGAAGTATTTTTGAATATAATAGAACACTGTTAATTGAAAAGTATGTAGAAGCAGGGCTTCTCAAATACGACGAGCAAGAAAATCACGAAACTGACAATTTAAATCAGCAGACTCCAGGGAAAGGCTACGCGTAGCGCGCCTGACTGCTTACTGCAATTATTTAATGCCGAGGGGATTCGAAATATCTTAACTTAATGGCGGTGACCTGACGGCTATTGGTGCTCAAAGGTTATGACATAACCTTTGAAACACTGATTATCTGTATTTGTAACTGGAAGTTTTTAGTGGTGGCTGGTAAAATGTGCTAAAAATAAACAGGAATCAATTTTAATGACTAGTTATTGCGGATACATTGCACTGGTTGGTAGACCTAATGTAGGGAAATCAACGTTACTTAATCGTATTTTGGAACAAAAATTAAGTATTACCTCTAGAAAACCACAAACAACACGACATAGTATTTTAGGAATACACACTGAAGGGGATCATCAGTTTGTTTATGTGGATACTCCTGGTATCCATCAAGAAAATAAAAGAGCAATGAATCGTGTGATGAATAAAACCGCAATTAGTGTATTACGAGATGTGGATGTTGTTGCTTTTTTAGTTGATGGAACTCATTGGCAAGAAGAGGACGAACTCGTTCTAGGCTTAATCAAAAAAACAAAAATTCCCTGTGTTTTAGTAGTCAATAAAGTAGATAAAATTGCTGATAAAGATCAGTTATTACCATGGATAGAGCAACTTAGCCAGAGACATGATTTTGCTGCAATTATTCCTGTGTCTGCAAGGACTGGGGTACAGGTAGATGAGTTACAAAATATACTACTCAATTATTTACCAGAGGGGCCTCATCTTTTCCCTGATGATCAATTGACTGATAGACCAGTGAAATTCTTATGTGCTGAATTATTGCGTGAAAAGATTTTCCGTTTCTGTGGTCAGGAGTTACCTTATTCGGTTACAGTGGAAATCGAATCATTTAAATATGAAGGAAATGTTGCTCGTATTCATGCGTTAATATGGGTAGAAAAAGACAGTCATAAGCGCATGATTATTGGCGACAAGGGACAAAAACTGAAAGAGATGGCGACAGAGGCTCGTTTGGATATGGAAAAATTACTGGATACTAAAGTTTTTCTCCAATGCTGGTGCAAAGTGAAATCGGGTTGGGCTGATGATGAACGTATCATAAAGCAACTGGGTTATGACTTCTAGGTCTGTTCAGGCCTGGGTGATACACAAACAATGGTCTGGAGATACCAGTGCCAGAGTGAGTTTTTTTACTCGTGAATTAGGATTGATTCAATGTTTATGCAAAGGAGGGCGAACCCAGAAAAAACAATCTCTTTTGCAAGCATTTACTCCTTTATGGGTTAGTATTGATGAGCGTTACGATCGTTATTTCGCTCAATCTGTTGAAAGCATAGCCCCTATGCTTCAACTTGAAGGAGTTTCTCTTTTTTCGGGATTGTATGTTAATGAACTCCTTTATTATGTTTTGAGTCCCGCAAATTCCTATGAGGAGTTATTCAATGCCTATTTAACTACTTTAAATGGTTTGGCATTGAATTCAACAGACCGTTTCACTGTGGAGTCTTTGTTACGTCGTTTTGAGTGGGCTCTTCTAAAAAATTGTGGCTATTCGTTTTCTTTTACTCAAGAAGCAAGAACCGGAGCGTTGATTGCTCCCAATCATTATTATCATTTTGTCGCTGGTGAAGGATTTATTTCTTCCAGTAAAGGTATTCTTGGCGAGCACTTGTTGGCATTGAGTGAAGATAATTTAAGTGAGGACGTTTTACTTAGATCGGCAAAACACATTATGCGACAGGCTATTGATCATCTGTTAGGGGGACGAGAGATTCAGGCTAGGAATTTATATAAGTCTTAGAAATCGATTTTGACATCCAAAATGTTACTGATTAAAATTAAATCAATATGTTATTTCTGAGCAGCATCTATGCCCAAAAAAAATCAATTCTTTTCTACTAGGTTCACTAAGCCTTTTCCTGATGATATATGGCGTGCCACTTATAGTTTAACTCCAGCCGAAGATTTGTTTCATATTTTCCAAACATCTCCAAATCAGCGACGTATGGCGTGTGAGGCTTTATTTAATCAAGATACGGATGAGGCCATTTTTTTTCAGGCGCAGCTTGTTGCATACTGGGCTCAGACTGATGATTTGAATCTTTTATGGCTGCCCGATCTGGAAACAATTAAGAAAGCCATTTCTTCTTTAAAGTTTCCAAATAAATTATTAGGGCAGATGCTTGTCAATCGATTAAGCCATAAGGAATATGACCTCTCTTTGATTCAAGGTGAATTGAATCGGTTTGTGAACAACTCTAATATTTATAGGCCGTTTTTCGGCACCAGATTGAAATTGATTAGTTCTTATTTGCTTCAGGAACAGAAACAACAATGTACTCGTTCTTTTTGGGGATTAGATGGAGATACGATTCATTGGTTACGGTCGCTAGATGACCTTGATAATTCTTGGCTTGCCCCATTTTTATGGAATGCGATGGATTTAAGCCAGCAAGGTGAGACGTTACGATGGATTTTGGATCATTTACTGAATAGGGCCCCTGAAACTGAGTTCCAACTGATGATTTCCTCTCTGCGTTTTTTTAGGCCCTATATGGCTCAGAACTTAAGGAGTACTGCGGTTGATCAGTGCATGAAGCGGATGGAAGAGGATCAATCCCTTGGGTCTTATATCGCTGTTTCATCGGTCATTCTTGTTTTTATGGATGATCTGGAACCAAAGCAGTTATCTTTATTGGATGAACAGACGGATAAATGCTTGCATTCAAATCAGATCGCCTTGATTAACTCTGCTATAGAGGTTTTATCTATTCGTTTTCCTTTTTTAGAGAAAGAGGCTCAGGAAACGGTATTTAAACGCATTATTACTTTATTGGAGGAGGGTAGCCATCCGTTAATTTATCGATATATTATAGACGCCATGCCTCAATTTCTTCCTTACTTAGATACGAATGAGCGTGCTTTATTTTTGAAATCTGTTGGTGAACCCTGGGTTAAACATGCCTCTTCTACTACTGAGTGGGGGTTTCCAGTTGCATTAGCGAGTAGTTTACCTCATTTTGATGATGCGGGCAGGACTATTGTGCCTTTATTGTTTGATGAACTGGATTGCGAGAGCTTTCCTCTCAGAAACACTGCGATAAAAGAGATAAAAAAAGCGTTCCCTTATATAAAAGACAAAGCGGAGTTGGAAAAGAGGTTCCATCAATTGCTTCAAATATTAGGTGATAAAGAGGAAAGCAAAAAGCTTCGCCTTTCTGCATTGGATACACTAGTTCAAAGTTTGTTTTTGCTTCCAAATAATCCTCAAAAAATAAGTATGATGCAGCAAATAAGAAATGAGGTGATGGGTAATAGAAAGCTCTTAAGCAGTTTTATTAAGATGTGTCCTGATTATATGGCTCAACTACCTCAGAATGTACAAAGGATGGATTTGGTTTCATGGTTGCTTTCTCAATTAGAGCATGAAGAGGAGGGAATTGTTTTCGATGTGCTTTGTGTTTTGCCTTTGTATTTTTCTGATATGAGGGAGGAGCAAAAAGAATTGGTTAAGAAGCGTTTTTGGTCTTTTGTTGAGCAAGGGGATTTTAGGGCTGTTGTGAGATATGTACCGTTTCTAAGAGAGGAAGAGAGTTTTAACGTGTTTAAGTTATGTCTTAAGTTTTGGGGATATTCGGAAAACGGTGATGCTCTTTTGACTTTATTACGTTCTATGGGGGCAGTCAAATCATTTGCTGCAGTAAATCTTTTGCTTACCGAGTTTAATCGTCCTGAGATGCAACCTCCCGCTAGTCAAGTTATTTTAAATGTAATGAGTTCCTTTTTATTAAGTGGTGCTCCTGAACAGTTGGTTGATTGGGTACATGAAAAAAATCAAGAAAGCAGTCTTGAAGCGATGTTATTGAAGCAAACAACTACTTTACTCCGTGCACCTATGGCTCCTGGCCCTAATTTGAGTTTGTAGCTTTTTTGTTCCGTGTCAAGGCCTCCTTATATCAGAGCGGTCTCATCTGAATTTGCTCTGTTGTTATACAGCTAGCACCCTCATCCCCAACCCTTCTCCCTCAAGGGAGAAGGGAGCGTTACTTATCAAGCCGGTTGCACAGATCGTACTAACTGAATAACATCATCGCAAAGTAAGATGGAGCAGCCCTGTTCTTTATGTACATAAAAGATGAAGCCTTTTTAGATATCTATTATACTTCTTTTTTTATATTTTTTATGGTGCAAAATGAGTAGAGAATTATTGTTAGGTGTAAATATTGATCACGTAGCAACGGTACGTCAGGCACGAGGAACACGATACCCTGATCCAGTTCAAGCGGCTATGGATGCTGAGGAGGCGGGAGCTGATGGTATTACCTTACATATGCGTGAGGATCTGCGCCACATACAGGCACGTGATGTTCGTTTAATTAAACAGGTTTTACAAACTCGTATGAATCTTGAGTTGGCTGTTACAGAAGCTATGTTGGATTTTGCGGAAGAAATTTTGCCGGAGCATAGTTGTTTAGTTCCTGAAAAGCGGGAAGAATTAACAACAGAGGGCGGATTAGATGTTATAACTCACCAAAAGTCGGTAGAGCATGCTGTACGACGTTTGCAAAAAATAGGCAGCGAAGTATCTTTGTTTATTGATCCCGATCTGGAGCAGATTAAAGCAGCTGCAGAAATAGGGGCTCCGGTAATCGAATTACATACAGGTTGTTATGCTGACGCAACCAGTGTAGAGCAACAAAACTATGAGCTGGATAGAATCAAACGAGCAGCGAGTTATGCTGCAAGTTTAAATCTTATAGTCAATGCAGGGCACGGGTTGAATTACCATAATGTGAAACCTATTGCGGCGATTGAAGAATTATTGGAACTTAACATAGGCCATGCCATTGTTGCCCGTGCTTTATTTTGTGGTTTTAAGGAGGCAGTAAGGCACATGCGTCAATTAATGCAAGAAGCGAGGATTTATACCAACAGTTAATGTGATTGACCCAGTCTACGTCAGGGCCGTTCGGACTAAGGAGCACTGCCATTGACTTAAGGATTTCGTCTTTCCTGCGCAGGCAGGAATCCATTCATCAATTGGAACTGTTCCTCGTTAGAAATGGATTCCCGCCTACGCGGGAACGACAGCTTTTTCCTTAAGTCAATGGCAGTAAGTAGGTCGGGCAATGCATTGCCTAATGGCACTACTTTAAGGCTTAAATCCTATTCACTACGTCCCCCGGCTTGTCCGAGGGATCCAGGAATCTTTCGCTGAAACTGGAATCATGGATCCCTTGGACAAGCCATGGGACGTAGCTAAATCCTTAAGGTAGTGCCATTAGGCAATTTGCTGCCCAACCTTGTGTCTTGTAACACCTACATATCGCCCTAATATATAATGCAAAATTTATATCGTTATTAAAGGAACAAACGTGCAAAAAAAACATGAAGGAGCATCTCAATTTGCCATAACCCCGCATCGCTTTTTTACATCTCAATCGAGCACTACTAATAAAGAGGCATCCTGGCAAATGATTTATTCGGGCTGGAGTCATACCTTATTTTTTAATCCAACAACGAATACCGTGCTGGGGTTTGGTAAGAATGATTCTCTGGTAGCCGAATCTACATCAAACTATGACGTGTCCTGGACTATTCCCGTACGTGCTGAGAGCAAGATAAAACAGGTTGTTGCTGGAGATAATCATGTTTTAATTTTGTATGAGGACGGTTTGTTGGATGGCTACGGGCGAGGTTCATCGGGGCAGTTGGGGATAGGTTGTTTTACTAATCGAGGGTTAAAAACAGTCAATATTACTTTACCTAATAATGAGGTGGCTGTTTCAATCGCGGCCTCTGGTGACTCAAGTTTTGTTATTAGTGACAAAGGCACCTTATATGGTTTTGGAAGTAATTCACGAGGCGTATTAGGTTTGATTGATGAATCAAATGTTGAGTTTCCAACAGCTATCCCATTGCCGGAGGGGGTTATTCCTGAACTCATTTTTACCGCACATAAAAGAACTATTGTTGTATGTAAACAAGGGGAGTTGTATGGCTTTGGGGATAACTGCAGTAGAGAGCTTGGAGTATCATCACCTGGTTTTAGTTCATCACAGTTAACACCATTAAGATTAAAGACTTTTGAACAATTGCAGCCTCGTGCTATTTGTATAGGGGAGTATGCTGTAGTCATATTGTCTGTTGATGGCCGGTGTCATTTTTATGGTATCGATATGGGACATTCTCTACCAATAAACTACATGCGTGAGCCAACTATCATTTTGCCGTCAGATGTCAGACCCAAACAAATAAGTTTTACTCATCAGCATTTGATTGTTCTTTCTGAGCAAGAAGAGTTATGGGAGATTGGTAGGGATTCAACAAGAGTTCAATATAACCGAAAAGATGACTCTCGAGTTGTAAAAATTAACCTACCACAAGATAGTAAAATAAGAACAGCGATTGCCGGCTATGAGGCTACTTTTATTTTTAATGCAGAAGGAAGCTGTTATGTCGTAGGAAAGAATTATAGGAATAACTTAGGCTTAAAAGGACAAGATACTTATCACGTTCCAGAACTTTTACCTTTGCAAAGTTTATCCTGGAGCGCGAAAGTTGATAAGCTAAAAACGTTGCAGGTGAAACCTTGTTCGGCCGCTTCTTTGTTTTTAGAACAAGAACAGTCTTCTCTATATCCAGATAACACAGATGTGATTCAAATTTTGGAAGAGGACGACGGGCAAATTATAGAAATCCTCAGACCACTGGCTTTTAATACGCCACTTACTATGAGCATGTTGTATGCTTTTTATTCTAATGCCAGCGGAGTTCCTTCAAGCCAATTTGAGCATAAGAAAATAGGTCAAAATCATGAGTTAGTTAAAAATCATCAGGGCACCCATCCAGTCCTAATAGTGGATTTGGGAAGATTAGATTTTAGTTCTTGGTGGCGTTTTCATGATAGTTTTGAACGGTTACTCGCTGAGCTCTATTTAACGCATCGGTTTGCGTTATTTAATGGTTATTTAAAAAAGAAAGAGTATAAAAAAGAAGAATATCAAGAAATTGCAACTCAAAGTGGCAGGTTTACACCCCACAATGCTCTTGCAACGTTAGTTGAATATCTTTATAAGAATTATGAGAAAAAAGTAAAAATTTTTATTAATCATGCAGATGCTCCTTTTCGCTACAGTCTATTGAGCGATGACTATAAAAGTATTATCACTAGTTTAAAGCGATCTATTAATCCGATCCTTGGCGGCTCTTTGCATAAAACAGGAAATCCACATGTTTCGCAGACAATTTTGATGGGGGTACATCCTTCATTTCTTGAGGTAAGTGAAGAAACACCTACCAAGCGTATTTATACTATGAGCACACCTAATCCAAGATATACATCCTATTTTCAAGCAGATCCAGAACTCGCTCTTGTTGAAAGCAATCACTTTATTAACACGCTGAGAATATCAGCCAATAAATGCGAGCAAATTGGACATTTATTAAGAGAGGATAAGCTCGAGATAGAAACGGTTCCCGAAAGGGCTAAAACACCTGATGACGTCGATGTGATCCATTGCCTAATACAATTAGGACTTTTGCTGCCTACAGTCCAAGAACAGAATACAGGCGCTTTATCGTGCTCCATAGCGAGTCAAGCGGCTAGAAATATTTTGCAAACATTACATAAAAAATGGCAAATACAGAACATGCATAGGATCACGGTAATATTTGATATTGATAATGTGCTGGCTACTCCTGATACATGTACCTTACAAACAATATTATTTTTTCTAAAAAAGGGGGCTGTTCTTAATGTTTATGGTGTAACACACTATATTCCTCCAGGTATATTAGAGTTAATGAAATTTTTATTTTCCATGCCTATGGTGAAAGTAGCATTTTTTAGTTCAGGTGATAGCAAAAGAAACGAACCTTTTGTAAAAGCATTATTGATTAAAGCATTGGGGGAACAACGTTATTCCGAAATAGCTTCAGAAATCAAAATACTGTCTGGCCATCATATGAAAAGTAATAGTGGCTATAAAGATGAGCAACAACATAAAAAATACAATTTACCAAGTCATTCTCATGATGAGAAAAAAGATATTTCTATCGCTATTGCTCAAGAGGATACTTTGGCCAATGCTATTTTTGTTGATAATAATCCCGAGTTTGTTTATTACGAGCAAGAAGAAAATTATTTACATTCGGAAACCGTTCGCTCTAAAGATTTTGACCGTTTAGCTGAGGACGAAACGGCATGTAACAGTCCAAATGATGTTCTTTTTCGTAAGGTTAATGCTGCTTTTTATTTAGCAGCGGCTTTATTTAATTGCATTCAATGCAAAGATGAGAAACCTGTGAGGCAACAATTATTAGAATTGCAATTTTCGCCTGTGGAGGCACAAGAAGTAGATGCATTAACATTTGTACCCTGTTGGGATCGGCCTAAAAAAGAGTTAGAGCTCTATGACCAAGGACTTAAATTATTACAATCATACAATGACGCATTAACTTTAATTACTCCTGCACTTTATAAAGAGAGTGTTGCACATCTTCCTTCTCAAACGCAGCAAGAAGAGGTTGAATATGCAAAAAAACATGAATATAAAGATGAGTGTTTGGTTATGTAAGTTCTTGAGCTAAATTGATATAGGCCGGGCAACAAATTGCCCGTAACCGTCAGGGACTACCTTATCCAGCATGCAGTAAAGGATCTTCTTGGTGCACATTGCGGGCATCCCTCGCCGCGCAGTTTAAACCAAAATGGGCTCAATTTGCATACCGTCCTTATCGTACTCTAATTCATCTACCTCCATATAATCTGTGTTATAACCTGCCATGTTACTCTTGTTAAAGAAACCACAACTTACCTTACCTACTGGAACTGTAGTAGTCACTTCAGGTTTATGGCTCTCTATAGCTTGTGCAAGTTCCAGCATGAGTTTGCCTCCCTTGTGGCGAAGTCTATGCTGCTCTTCTTGTGGCAAATCCTTAGAGGTATTTGTTCTTAGTTGATTCTCGTCTGTACTTTCTTCAATATCAGGAGCATTAATCTTTTTAAAAATCATGGAAGTATAATCACTAATTGGTTCTGCTTTTACCTTAGTGCTATTTATTTCCATCAAATTCCAGCGGATACTATCGAACAGTTCTGGTGTTGCATACGCTCTTCTTATATCATCAATCTCTTCAAGCATTTCCTTTATTTGTGCATCAGGTAAAGAAGGTGACTCAACCATCTCTTCATTTTCCGATAGCGTCGTTTCAACAAAAGTTACTAAACGTTTTGCTAATTCATCATCATGAAATTGCTTGGCAATAGGACCACCATGCTCTGTAGTAAGCTCTGTATATTCTTTTAAAAGGTCAGTGTATTCAGCTATAGATTGAGGAAGATAGACCTTTTTCATATAGTCATAATAAGATTCAGACCAGGGAAGGTATTGATCGAGCTGCATTCTATTAAGCATTATATTATTTTGTCTATCCAAAACTTCCAATTTATTCTGGATTTCTTTATAAGCATTTACAAATCCATCATAGTATTCTTTACTTTGAGTCTGAATGCCTAGGAGTAGGGGTAATGCTGGAACAATAGTTTTAAACTTTTTCCTCAAATCACTTTGTTCATTGTATGAAGTTGACACTTTGAATAGTCGCGTAAAGGATGTCTCACGTTCCTCAAAAATCAAACGACTTGTGCTACTCAACTGCTTCCAATCAATAGCCTGCGCAAGATTATTTGACATTAATCCAGTGTATATTGCACATGCTGCTAATAGGTCACCTTTAAGGTAGCAAAAATTCATTAACTGGATATACATATCATAGAAAAACACTCTTTGGGTAGGATCTTCATGTTGCATCACAGAAAAATAAATCAAATTAGATAGGTTATCAAAATACTTAGCAGCTTCATCAATATTTTGAAAATCGTCACCTGGTTTCCTGGAATCTACTGATTTAAAATCAACAATTTCTCTACTCGGGATATTGGTATATACAAATCGTGACTGTGCTCCAATGGAATCGCTTAAATTATCTAAAAACTGACTAACTTGTGAAGAAATTTCATCCGCCTTCCCTCTTTTCCGCTTTTTATATTTTTCATACGTTAAATCAAAAAAATAATTGATTTGCTGTTCTATATTTTGGTACGCAAGGCTGTTTAAAATTTCTGGCATAGTAACCTCTACCTGTTATTATTGATTAAATAATTAAATATAATTTCTTTTATATTACAAAAAGAAAGATTATGTTGCATTTTTTAAAAAATAAGATCAATCTATAAGAAAATGAATCCTTATATTGGTTTATTGATAAATTGTGTAAATAATTAGACTTCTTGCATAACCTGTATCTTTTGCCTTATTGCAGCGTTGTAATCGTTTCTCCGATGCTCATTTACTCGATGTACACTCCGCGAAACGCTTACAAAATATACAGGTTATGCAAGAGGCCTATTGGAAAGCAAATCTGGGGCATCTCCTCATAATTTTAATAAAGATATTTTGTCACTATGATGCACAAAATATCGTCTTTGCGAGCATAGCGAAGCAATCCAGATCGATGTTTCAAAGGTGCATGGATATGGATTGCTTCGCTATGCTCGCAAGGACGGCCGTTATAAACTCATTAAGACTTAAATAAAAACAGTCTCAACAGCATCAGATTATGAGGGATATGGGATTATGTGGAATGTTTTTGCTCACATACATTGTGGGGCTAATGAGTCTGTAGGTGGTGATGGTTCACTATTTTTAAAACTACTGGCAAATAAGCCAACTCCGCCTAGGATGGCTGCGACTCCAATTCCTGCTAATACTATTCCACCGATGCCTAGGGATGCCGCATTGAGTACAGTAAAAGCTACAGCCACAGCAGCAATACCTATTGCTGTTATAAAACCACTGATTATGTGCATGCTCAACGAAAGTGACGAGGCATTGTGCTCATTATCATGTTTTATATCGTTTTCATCTTGTATAGTAGCGTCTAAATGATTGTCGTTAGAGGGAACGACATAAGAGGTTGTCTCTACGGGGTCTGGCTTGTGTTCTAATGCTTGTCTAACGAATACACCAGTTTTTAAGGGAACGTTATTTAAACAACCTTCTTCCAAATGGTCTTGTTCCATCATCATCTGAACAAGAGCAAGAGAATCAACAGTACATACATCATTAATGGAAATATCTTCTTCGCGTTTTAGTTTTTTGGTAACGACGTGTACTACATTAGTGCATCCAGTCATTTGTTTTAATTGCTTAAGAATTTGCTCACAATTACTTTGGTCTTCTCCGGGGTTTGCCAAAAATAAGGTTTTGCTCTCAAAGTCAACTTTAATCGCAAAAGCGTGGCTGCCTGTGGTCGTACTGATGAATAAAGGTTCTTTTTTATTCTGCAGCGCCAATCTAAGTTTTTCTGCATTGGCATCTTTGACGTGGAGATAATTATTTAATAACTCTTGACCAGCCAAAATCCAGTTTTTTTGATCCAAGTTTAAGTAGCTGCGTACTAGTTGTACCAGATAACCTTCTTCACGTACTAATTTTTCTATGTAGTGAGTAAATATTTGTCTATCAAATTTTAAAGTTCGCGTTGTTACCTGATCAGGCGAGTTTACTATTCTGTCTTTTAGTTTTAATAAACTTCCTGCTTGTTTCTTTCCAAGCAAAACATCTTTTATTTCTTTTTGTAGACCAATTCCTATAAGTGGAGCAATGCGGCCTAAGTCACTAATATAATTAATATTCTCTTTAATATCAGCTGAACTGGCTATTCTTGGTTGCAGATCAAGAATTAATTGATTAACCATTTCATCTGCTGGAGTGCTGCCTCGGTTCTGAGAATAGTCTATGGTGACTAATACGTGGTCGGAATGTTTTTCTATGGTGTGCTGGGTACCGTAGATTATGTTAGCATTTTCTGCTGATCCCTTATACATATTTGACGGAATTTGAATGGTATGAAGCCGTCCGGAGAAAGTGTGATCGGCTGGATAACAATTTACTTTGATTTGCTCTATATCAGCCATTAATCCTTTAGGATAGGTGTAATTATGGTAATAGCAGTCATGCTTACCTAAAATAGGTGCACCTTCCTCGCTGAGGTCAAGCGCATTAACATCTTTAATTTTGATTCTTATTTCATCTTTAGATAGTTCGATGTCGTCTTGCTTAAAGCCATGTTGTTGCAGTACTTTTTTTAAAATTAGTTCTTTCATTCTAGTCCTGAATTAAAGCTGAGGCACTATCTTGGTTTGAAAATTGGCAATAGTGGCTTTATTAAAATTTAATTGGCCAATTATATACCATGGTAAAATTATTGTAACTCCCCATGTCATCCCTCGCTGCGCTCGGGCTCTGACGTATCCCCACGAAAGTGGCACAATTTTTGTCATCCCTGCGCAGGCAGGGATCCATTAATAACGTGCATCTGAAGCATGGTTAATATATTCTAACTCTCCAACATCGCAAACAAGGATAGAAGACTTATGGAAAAATACTACTATGTATATATTCTTTCCAGCAGAAAATATGGAACTTTATATGTAGGTGTTACAAGTAATTTAGAGCAACGTATTTATAGGCATAAAGCTGAGTTAGTCGATGGATTTACTAAGAAATATCATATACATGAACTAGTTTATTATGAAATCCACTCTGATATTTATGAGGCTATTACTAGAGAAAAGCAAATAAAGAGATGGAAAAGACAGTGGAAAATAAACTTAATTGAACAAAATAATCCTCAGTGGATCAATTTGAGTGTTGGCCTATCTTGAGGGATAGATCCCTGCCTGCGCAGGGATGACAAAAATTGTGCCACTTTCGTGGGGATACGTCAGCTCGGGATGACGTGGGGAGTTACAAATTATTTATACAGAAACACGTCGGAAATAGATTTATTGCTTATATTTTACCCATCTTCTTGTAAATAAAAAAAGGAAGATGGGTAATCAGATACATTATTGCTCGCCAAAATGCAGGGTAATAGAACATTCGCTTTTTTCTATTCATGGCTTTCCAGCATGCTTTGGCACAGTCCTCTGGGGGAGCTGCATAAAAAATTCCTGGTAAACCATAGGTCTGCTTTGTATCAATGAATCCTAAGCGAGCTATAGTAATATGCTGATTGGTTGTTGCTCCTTGTTGCAATCCCTGTAAATAAACTTCTATTGCTGCTTTACTTGCTCCATACAAACTGTTCTTGGAGCGTCCTCGACATGCAGCGACTGAGCTGATGTAAAGTAGGTTATGTTGCTTTTGTATTGAGTTGAAATAAGCATGAATGAATAGGGTGGTGCTAATGATGTTTGTTTCTATAAGTTGACTAATGGTGGCAGGATTTAATTCATCATTTTCAGTAAAATCACTATGAGCAATGAATAAATCCAGTTCATTGTCCTCTTGTTTGAGAATGGTTGCCAATTGAGCAATCAACTCATTCGTTTGTAGGACTATATAAGTACACGGAACATGAAAACGTAGTTGTATGTCTTGAGTAATAATTTCTAGTTGTTGTTGATCTCGCCCAACTAAACGTAATGAATGCCCTGCGGTTGCCGCAAGATGCGCAAATTTCTCTGCAATAATTGATGTCGCCCCTAAAATGATCCAGGTTCTTGGCTTCATTATTTTATTCCTAATCGCTTTGCAAGATCAGACTGCATTGAGCATTGATGATGAGCAAGCACTTGTGAAAAATGATCATAATTTCCATACATTTTTCTATATTGCTCCGGTGTTAATAACAAATCTTTAGCCAAGTAAATACGTCCATTGATGTCACTAATTAATTGATTCATTGCCTTAATAGCTTGTTGGGCCTTTGCGTTGTGTATAAAATCTATGGCAATAGTGAAACCAGGCTGACAAAAGGATAGCATTCCTTCACCTGCTTGACTGAATAATTTAAGTACAGCAAGGGTAGGGGTAGCTTTATGGCATTGAATAAGAGTGATTAATTGCTCTAAAGTATTTAGTGCATTTTCTTGATCAAATACAGCTTGAAACTGAATTAATCCCTTAGGACCATAGAGTCTGTTCCAGTGTGCTATTTTATCCAAAGGATTATTAAATTCTTCAAGACTTAGTAGCTCTTTGGGTTTTTTACTAGTGGCGTATATTTTATTAAATAACTTCATATTCCATGATTTTATTAAACTAAAGGGAAGTTTAGGAACTTTATGCGCGCTTTCTTCCTTATTGAGTGGTGGCGAAACAGCAGTGCAATGGTTAGCTAAGGATAATATGGAATTTTGTTCTGTATTAAGTAAATCAAGCCAAGCGACTTGATAATCATGGGTTAGCGTGTGAGTAGACATGTGTTCCATTAATGCTTTAAAAGAATTAAAGGAACTATTCTCAACTTGCACCCAACGTGACGCTTTTTTTAAGCGAATAGCCAGTCGAGTAATGATGCCTGTTAAACCTAAACCAGCAATGGTTGCATCAAATAACTCGGAATGCTCCTCTCGACTGCATCGTATTTTTTTATTGTTAATGAGTAATTCAAACCAAAGTATATGACGGCCAAAGCTTCCTTCATGAGGATTATTTTTACCATGGACATCATGTGCTATTCCTCCTGCAACAGTGGCATGCACTGTTCCTGGTATTACAGGGGGGATGAATTCGGGATCTAGTAAAAATAAATCTTTAAATGCAGTACTGGCTTGGCATACCGCAATACCTGAGTCTTTATTAAAACTAATAAGATGGTTAAAGCGTTGGGTGTCAAGAACGACGCCATTACTATTGAGACAACTGTCGTTGTAACTGAGCCCGGCGCCACGAGCAAGCATGTGTTCTGGCTTATTATAAGTCATATGATCAATGAGTTGATTTTCATTGTCGGGACGCAAGCAGAATGATTCGCTATACCGGGAGCGGCTGAAATTAGACAATATTATTTTTTTGCTGCGCATATTGGCTTCTTATCAGATAAAAAGAGATTTTTGAGTGTCTCATGATTTATTTATTAATGAAATAATATTAAATGATAAAAGGCTAGCTATACTTTAGGTAATTTCATCATTTAAAAGGAATTAATATGAACCATTTCTTGAGGCGATTCATTATCATCCTTGTTAGTCTATTTTCATTGACTCTCTATGCAGCAGATATCCCGCAAGATGTGATTGGCAGTCAAAAATTTGATGCAATGAGATGTTATACTGAAAATAGCCAAACTTGTATTAATTCTGTTTGTTTGAATTCAGATCAGATAGATTGTCAGGACAATTGTAGAAAAATAGCTCAACAAAAATGCCAACAACAGGCTAATGAGTAGAGTTATTTAGTCATAATAAAAGTCAGCAATTTTTTGCCCGAACTAGACTATCTAACGTAACTCTATTAGTTTTCCTAGACCCGTTCGAGCTGAGGAGCGCTTTAGCGCTCCTCAGCTCGAACGGGTCGGAGAAAAAATCAAATTCTTTATCCATATATGACGTTAATTAGAGTTGGAACACGACTTAGTCCTATTAGAATAAGTGGTTATAATTTTATCTAAATGACAAAGTATAACTCCCTAGTTGTTTTTAAATTTCAAAATGGAATATTAAATTACAATGTGTTGTATTAGTTATCTTTTAACTGATGATAGGTGTCTTAGTCGTGACTGGAATTAAAGAAATTGTAGATGATAGAAAAAACATTATTAATGTCTGTCTTTTTGAAAGTTTTTTGGCAAAATATTTTCTTGAGCATCCAGAAATTTTTGATCCGCTTAAAGAGAAAATCTTAGTGGCAATAGAGGAGTTTATTAAGGTTAACTCTAATAATCCCACATTTGATAGGGCGCTTTTTTCTTCTTTTTCAAGTTTAGCAGAGCAAGACCGTTCTATTTCCGGTTTAAAATCAGTCAAGGAATCACGTTCATTAATAGTATTTGATACTTTTTTAAAGTACTTTGTTGAGCGGGTAGTGAGTCTAGAAAATATAAAGCTTCCTTCTTTAAAATCAGAGACGGTAGCGAGCTCTTTGCAGGAGGGAGGTCAATTTACCCTGTTTAAAATACTACTACCCCTTAGCCCGGAGCAGTTGTCTAATAAAATGCGGCCAGTAGCTTTATTTTCAGATAAAAACAGAGGCGTTTTATCTGTAGAGGATGAAGATTCAGAATATACTAGTCGTAATATAGGAATTTTATCAGAAGAAAATACTCCCTCTGAGCTTAGTGATTATTTAACATTCGATAACTATCCTTCGAAACAATATTATTTACCTAAGGAAAATAGTGACATGGCTAAATGGCTTCGAGCTCACTATTTACCTGTTATCAGTGGCGCATCAGGTGGTATAGGTAAGACTATAAGTAACTTAGCAAAATTCATGAGTTTTTCTACCAATGATTATATGCTTATGGGACTATTGATTGCTTCATCAACCGTGGCATTAGGGCATCACTCATTTTTTGAAGTAATCAGACCTATCAGTTTTGTCACTGATTGTATCGAAGAACAAAAAAATCTGTTAGCGTTTTACGAGCAAGTTATTCCCACGGAAGTCAAAGAACTTGAGTCTTATAAAGCGCATATGCTTGGCACTTCTGGTGCTTCTTTGATTGAAGAGATCGATTTTGAGCCTGAATGTAATAAGCAATCAGTTTCTACTATGACACTTTAATTACCAAATACTCCTTGACCAACTTCATTTAGTTGCGCAAGGAGCCTAATATTTGTCAACTCGTTGACAGTATCCTTTTGAATATGTCAAATTAGGCTACATAAATATGAAGCATGCCATTGATTAATCATGATATTTTTAGATGGCACGGTATTTGCTTATAATGAAATATTAGGTACTTTAATAAGCTAATTTTGGCCATTAATTAACTCTAAATCTTAAGATAGACTTAGTTAATGATATCAGACGCGAATGGACTGCTTATGGTTGAAAAAGATGTGTTATCACAGGAAGAGATAGATGCGCTACTCGAATCAGTTGATAATGTAGCTGAAGGAGACTCTGATGAGCAAACAGCTGCTGAACATTTGGATGAGGAGCGCTCAATAGACGAGTCTAATCAGGAGTCTGATACGGAGGATGATGGTACTTCGGTTAGAACAGCTGAGGGTGGGATCAAGCCGCTCAATTTTACAAACCAAAAGCGTATAGTTAAAGGTCAATTACCTGTATTAGATAAAATTTATGATAGGGCAATACGCTATTTTGCTACCGATATTTATCAGTTAACAGCAAAAGATTTTGATATCAAACAAGATCCTCTTTTAATTGTGAAACATAGAGAGTTTATGAGTGGCTTGCCTAATCCAAGTTTAATGAACATCTATAAGTTTAAGCCTTTGCGTGGCAAAGGCATCATTCTATTTGATAGCGTGTTTGTTTATGATCTAGTGGATTATTATTTTGGTGGTAGCACCCAATTTTTTGCACAAAAAGATAGAACCGATTTTACAGCAACAGAACTAAGGGTTATGGAAGCGGTATATAAGAAGTTCACAGCCAATTTGATGCACGCTTGGGAACCCATTATGAAACTTGACCTGATGAAGGTCAATGAAGAAACCAACCCCCAATTAGTGAATATAGCTGAGCCTGATGAAATGCTGCTTGTAGCCCATTTTGCATTGGATTTTGGTAAAGAAAAAGGTTCATTTTACATCATCCTTCCTTATTCTATGCTTGAACCTATTAAGCAGCAATTAGAATTGGGAGCCTCTCGTCCTGATGACGAAATTGATCCCAACTGGATTAAATCTCGCCCTTTCAACCGCGAAGTGCAACAGCGGTTATAAAATGAACATGTACTAGAGTGAGTCAGGTGAAGTTGATAGTC
>DAIAOV010000032.1 GCA_027437055.1 Legionella sp.
AATGTTAAGTCCGCGCCAGCGGACGGCCGCAGCCAAAACAGCGAACCAAGCAATGGAATTGGGTTTATTAGAAACAGTCGGTATAGGTTGGCAGCAAACAAATAACTACACTCAAGCAATTAATAGTGTTACACCTGAGCAAATTCAACAAACAGCACAACGCTATTTCCAAGAAAATAATATGACTGAAGCAGAATTAACCCCTCTAAGCAATGATAAGGTGAAACAATGAGAATTTTCAGTACTTTAATTACTGCAGCCGTCATAGGCCTCTCTCAGCATACATTTGCCAATACGTTCAAAACAGAAAAATGGCAAACTAAAAATGGCGTTCATGTGGTTTTTTATCAAGCTAAGGAAGTACCCATGCTGGATATTAGCTTAGCTTTTGCTGCGGGGTCAGCCTATGATGGTAATCAATATGGTTTAAGCGCCCTGACCTCTCATATGATAAACCAGGGAAATTCAGGAAAGGATGCAACAGCTATAGGACAAGCCCTAGCTGATACTGGCTCTCAATTTGATACAGAAACCAGTAGAGATATGGTCACTCTAAATTTAAGAACGCTCACTAGTAAAGAGGCAATGGACCAGTCTATTAATACTTTTAGTAAGATCATTAATCATCCAGACTTTCCTAATGAAGTCTTTGAGCAAGAGAAAAAACAACAGCTCATGGCTATTGAACAAGCAGAGGAATCTCCAGATGAGGTAGCCAACATTCATTTTTTTGAAACCTTATATCAACAGCATCCATATGCTCATCCGGTCAATGGTACAATAACCACCGTTAATGCCATCAACAGACAACAGGTTCTCAATTTTTATAAACAATATTACGTTGCAGGTAACGCAACCTTAGTTATAGTAGGGGCCATAGATAATTCCAAGGCTCATCAAATAGCAGAACAATTAACACAAGAACTGCCCAAAGGTGCTCCTGCAACTACTATTGAAAAAGCAAACCAACGCACTAAGGCAGAAGACATACATGTAGAGTTCCCCTCCACTCAAACTGTAGTTCGTTTGGGTCAAATAGGAATAGACCATAAAAATCCTCATTATTTTCCTTTGATGGTAGGTAATTATATTTTGGGTGGTGGCTCTCTAGTTTCAGAGTTGGCTATTGAAGTGAGAGAAAAAAGAGGGTTAACCTACGGAATATCAAGCCAATTTACTCCTATGCCAGGTAATGGGCCGTTTATTATTAGTTTATCGACCAAAAATAATCAGACTGCCGAAGCCCTTAAAATTACGAAACAAACCTTACGCCAATTCGTCAATGAAGGGCCAAACCAAGAGGAATTGAAATCGGCTAAGCAATATCTTACCGGTAGTTTCCCCTTGTCATTAGGCACTAACCGTGCGATTGCCAGTGTGTTATTACGTATGGCTTTTTATCACTTACCGGATGATTATCTGAACAAATACGTTGATCATATCAATGCCGTGACAATAGAGGATGTCAAACAAGCATTTAAACAACAAGTGAATCCGGATACATTACTTTTAGTTACGGTTGGTAGATCTTGAATCACATTCGCATCATAGGAGGCTTATTCCGGGGTAAAAAATTAAGCGTCCCTGACGTAGAAGGTTTGCGGCCTACCCCGGATCGAGTTCGAGAGACGCTTTTTAATTGGTTAATGAGCGACATTAAAAATGCTCGTTGCCTCGATGCTTTTGCTGGTAGCGGAGCTTTGGGATTTGAGGCCTTTTCTCGCGGAGCCTCTAAAATTGTCTTGCTGGAACAAGCCCCCAAGGCTTATGTTAACTTACAAAAAATAACGGCTCATTTTAATAGCCCCAAGCTATCATTGGTTAAAACAGACACAAGAACTTATTTGCAACAATGTGTAGAACAATTTGACATTATTTTTCTAGATCCTCCCTTTGCATTTAATTATATTCCTCAATGTTTAAGTGAAATAGTGAGCAGAAAGTTACTACCTCCAGGAGGACTGGTATATACTGAATCTGCCACTGAAATTTCTATAGACAGTACTCAGTGGCAGCAAGTCAAATTAAAGCAAACTGGCCAGGTTGTGTACGGCCTTCTTGAAAAACTCTAATCCAGCCCCCCCCCGCATAACTATTTCTTCATACTAATCTTGACAAGCTGCCTTCCTCCTGTTTCAATCGAACGAATATTCATATACTTTAAAAAGAACATTGCATGAGCAACAAGATTGTCATAATGTTTATTGTTTCAGCATTACTTACCAGTTGTGCTACCACTTTTAAAAAACCACCGATCAATAATCCTAGTGATGATGCAACAATAAAACTGGCTGAGGCAGCTGTTTCTGTGAGTGATTCCATGCTCGAAATGGCTCGTACAGAGAAAGTAATAATACCTCCGCATAAAGACAATACCCTCACAATTCCTAATGCCTATAATTTACAAGCCAGGGCTAGTGTTGATTGGTCTGGACCAATAGAAGAGTTAACGGCTCGTATAGCTAAAGCAGCTCATTTTAAAATGCGTGTCATTGGCCAGTCACCATCCCTACCCATTTTAATTAGTCTGAATATAAAAGACCAAAGTTTGGCAGAAATTCTTCGTAATATTGACTACCAAGCGGGTATAAAAGCCTATATTCACGTATATCCTAACAGTCAGGTTGTAGAACTACGATATGCAAAAATTTACTCTTAGTTTAGTCGTTATATTATCAGCCTTGCTGGTTGCCTGTTCCTCTTCCCGCGGCACCTATGTGGGAGATACTGGTTCATTAAAAGGGATACAGTCGATGGCCAATGGCAAATACATCCGTGCCCAGAAGAGACAAAAAATTAGCAGAATTCGCGAAATGGCTCTAAAAGAAATAGCGTTAAGTCTTGGGGCTCAATCAGGATTAGCGTGGCGCGCAAGACAAATAGATCAAGAACTGACTAGACAATCAAGAAAACTAGACACCATTTTTGACTTTAATGCCTTAATATTACAACATAATATTCTACCGCCAGTATTACTTGAAGGTAGAAACACTTTGAATCTCGCTGATTCTCAAAGCATTCGCATTTCAGACCGTACCTATAAAGTGGCAAAACAAGCCCATTTTGTCACATCCCCACCAACCTGGCGCCAATATTTGTGGATGGACTACAAAAAACCAGATGCGCCAAATGCAAACCTATTACCAAAAACCAGAGCAGAAAGACAGGTGTGGTGTATTTACACCGCCAAAGGATGGAAAAATGGGGTTAATCAAGCCAACATTATTCTAGAAGAAAATATCGCTCGGGTGAAAGAAGATTTTGGCGGCATGATTCTGTATAGAAAACTCCTTGCCATGAATATCGTTTCTCCTCCCTTCGTTTCTCATACTGATTTGGGAGTTACTGGTGATGGCTCTGAAATCCATATTGATGATCGCGTATTGAGGATTACGGCACTACCTACATTGAATGTGAACAGTAATGAATGGAAAGCCGCTGTAGCAAAAGATGAAAATGCTCTAGAACAATTTAAAAATATGGAAAAAATTGCTAATCAGTCTAGAATTATAATAACTAATAAATCCTGGCAACCTGTGATTGCCCCTGTAAACTGATAATAAGACTGATAATTAAGTATGAATAATATTAATTTCATGCCGGATGAACCAACCCGCTTTACTCCTGTTTTTATGGACAGGATGTTGGAGCATGCTGAAGGTTTAAATGCTTCAGACATCACGATACAAACAGGTGAGGCTATTTTTGCTGAAGTTTATGGAAAGCTTATCAGGATTACTAATCGCCGCCTTTCAAATACAGAGCTAGGTGATTTAATTAATGCAATTTATGGCCCTAACGCAACAACCCAACTTCTTTCTGGTAAAGATATAGATACACATTATGAATTTCGTCCCAATAGAGGAGTTCGCTACCGTTATAGGGTAAATGCCACAGCTTGCTTGGTTGAAGGTCATGACTCAATTCAAATCACATTAAGGACCATTCCGACTACACCACCTAAATTAAGTACAATGAACCTACCAGAAAATATTCTTGAGGCTATAGCTCCCCAAGAAGGAATTGTCTTTATTACAGGCGCAACAGGCTCTGGAAAATCAACATTATTAGCCTCGATTATTCGTGACCTGATAGAAACAGAAGACTCTAATAGAAAAGTACTTACTTACGAATCACCAATAGAATTTGTCTATGATGAAATTGAAACGATCTCAGCTGTAGTTAGTCAGTCAGAAATTCCTCGTCATTTACCAAGTTTTGCTGATGGAGTCAGAAACGCTTTAAGACGTAAACCCCGTTTAATTATGGTGGGTGAGTGCCGTGACTCAGAAACGATTAGTGCTGCACTAGAAGCAGCCCTAACGGGACACCCAGTATATACCACATTGCATACCTCTGGGGTAGCTGAAACAATGCGTCGCCTGGTTACTTCGTTTGCAGGGGAAGAACGCCTTGGTAGAACTATAGACATTCTCGAAACGATCAGATTATGTATTTGGCAAAAATTGGTCCCAACAGTGGATGAACGACGCGTTGCTTTAAGAGAATATTTAGTCTTTGATGAGGAAGTAAGAGATGCATTATTAGAAAGTGACCCTAATGATGTGACCTCAGCTACACGTAAACTAGTAAAACAAAGAGGTCAGCTAATGACTGTCGATGCAAGAATGAAGTTCGAGCAAGGTATTATTAGTGAGCGCGTCTATAAATTAATCATTGCCGGTACTAAAGAATATCAACGTGAGTAGTATCAACCTTTACTCTCCTATTTCTCCTGATGCAAGCAACCAAGCTACACTCCCCCGCCATTGAAATCCGTTTTAGATAAAATGAAACAATAAGACAAAAAACTTACACGTTTTATTAGCTATAATAATCATAGAGGCTCAGTGGATGAGCTCTTGTGCTCATATTCATGTATAGGACTAATTTACAAAACAGGAGTTCACTTGAATAAAATTCTTCAAGCCTATTATGAAAGCGCCTTAAATTTAAAGCTACCTGTTACTTATGTAAATGAAATAAGCAGCTTAAATATTAGTTTTGGCAAGGGCAATTATTTTTTACTCCAAGGAAATACTCATCTAAACAACGCTTCCAGCATTTATATTGCGAATAATAAGCGATCCACCAAATTGTTATTGCAACACGCGGGTATTTCGGTTCCCAAAGGGATAACAATTACTAAGAAAAAACTCAAAAAAGACTCTTTATCAAATTTAGTAAACAATTTGCGTTTTCCTGTTGTGATAAAACCAACACTCCATAGTCGCAGTGAAATGGATGTTCTATGTAATATCAAAACTTACAACGATTTGTCTCATCACTTGAAAAAAGCCTTACAAACATCTTCTGAGATTCTAGTTGAAGAGTATCATCCTGGCCTAAGAGAATATCGTGTATTGTTCTTAAAAAATCGCATTATTGGTGTCGTTGAGCGCTTTCCTCCAACCGTAGAAGGGGATGGTGAACACACTATTGAACAACTTATGACATTAAATGAAGAAATTACACCAATAAACGATGACAGCAAAAACTGTCTTGCAGATCAAGATTTATCACTAGATAGTATTCCGCATAAAGGACAAGTCGTCAGAGTACGATATGCAGTAAATCGCGCTTTTGGAGGACAAGTAGCCTTTATTGAAAAGAAGATTAATAAAGAAAATGCTCGATATTTGCGACAAGCAGCGCGAGTCACAGGGTTAGAATTAGTTGGTCTTGATATAATATGCGAGCATATTAATCAACCGTTCAGTAAAACAAAATGGTTTATTCTGGAAGCTAATTTTCCGCCAGACATTACTCTACATGAAACGCCCGATGAAGGTAAAGGGATTAATATCAGTAAAAAAGTACTCTTACAACTCATCTTACGTCATCCTTTCGCCTATTTATACCATCGATTAAAAAGTATTTTTTCACCAAAGCAAGGTGATTCAAATGGATAGAAATGTTAAATTATTCCATCAAGGAGCATTGGATTTGCACTTACCCTGCACCTATATCCCTGAGCCTAATGTCCTAAGAGTTGAACTGGGTCGAAAGCACTATTACTTTGTATATTCAATTTCACCTTTAAATCAAGGCGCGAGTGTTTATCTCTCTCAACATAAATATGCATTAAATAAATTACTTAAACGAGCTGGGTTTCCTGTGCCCAATGCTACTGCCTTCAATAAAGATAGATGGTCACGCCACCCCTTAGAACAATTAGTAAAGCATCTTAATTTTCCTCTGGTTGCAAAGCCAATGATAGATACAGTGCGTGGAAAGGATGTACTGTGCAATATCAAAGATATTAAAATGCTTTCCGCCTATCTCAATACATTTTTTGAGAAATACCGATATGTACAAATAGAAGAATTTCATAATAATTTGAGAGAGTACCGAGTGCTGGTGTTAAAAAACCGCGTCATTGGGGTGATAGAGCGGGTTGCCGCTCATATCGTAGGTGATGGAATACATACCGTTGAAGAATTAATAGCTTTAAGAAATAAGGAACGAATACGCCTAAGTAAAACATTAACTATTTCCCCATTAAAATTTGATATAGAGCATCAAAATTGTCTCGAAGAACAAGGATTATCTCTGCAAAGTGTTATACCTGAAGGCCAAAAAATTCGCCTCGGTTATACAGTAAATACGGGGAGAGGTGGGGATATATTCTCTCTTGGAAAAAAAATACATCCAGTTAATGCCAAACATTTATGTCAGGCAGCTCAAACTATAGGCTTAAATTATGTTGGCTTTGACCTGTTATGTGAAAACATCAATGTTCCATTCAAACCCGACAAATGGGTTATTATTGAAGCCAATTACTGTGCTGACACAACGCTTCATGAAATCCCCAATAATGGAGTGCGTGCTGTTGTTATAAAAAAAATCTTAAAGCAATTAATTTATCGCCATCCACTCTCTTATTTTTATCATGTGTGTATGCGTAGTCGTCTGTCTATCTATTTTAAATCAGGAATGATGACTTTACTCTTTTTGTTTCTGGTTATCTCTAATTTTACGAGCTAGTAAATTATTTACAAATCAGTATGATAAGACATCATACATCTATCTTGTATAAACGCAACTGTTCACGTAATGGCGTCAACTTAAAGAATTAATCCTGTGTCATCTAATAGTAGCCTGGTTGCAAGCAACCAGGCTACTCAAGCTTAAGTTGACGCCATTACGTGAACTCTGACGTATAAAAGAGATTATGCAAAAATCTAATTACATTTGATCGCTTATCAAGGAAGAATGAGTCATGCTTTTTAAGAAAAAAACCCGTCATATTACCATTACTCTAATCGCTCTCCATAGTTTAATTCCAATAACATTAATCCACGCCCAATCAAAACAAACATCTACTGCTACAGAAACAGTCAACATCCAGATATTAGGTATCAATGATTTTCATGGACAAATCAGTACGGGACGTTTTGTAGATAAAGAGCCTGTTGGAAGTGCTGCCGTCCTTGCAGCCTATCTCAAACAAGCACAAACAGGAATGGAGGATAGAACGTTAATTACCATAATGGGCGATCAGGTTGGGGCATCATCACCAGCTTCTGGTTTGCTTTATGATGAGCCAAGCATCCTATTTATTAACAGTTTAGGAAATAATCACTGCCGTACTGAGGCGCGCATGGATCCCTTGTGCAATATCGTTGCTACTCTTGGTAATCATGAGTTTGATAAAGGTCAAAAAGCCTTATTTGATTTAATTTACGGTCGAGATACTCCTCCGACAGACTCATGGATCCCCTTAGCTCATTATCCCGGAGCAGCTTACCCTTACATCTCAACAAATATAATAGACACAGAAACAGAAAAACTTCTTTTTCCTCCGTACACCATCAAATTAGTGCATGATATTCCTGTCGCCTTTATTGGTGCCATACTCAAAAATGCTGCTGATTTAATGTCTCCCACGAATACACAAGGAATTAAATTTTTAGATGAAGCAGAAACAATTAACCACTACATTCCGGAAATTAAAGCAAAAGGTGTAAATATCATCATCGTACTTCTTCACGAAGGAGGAAATCAAACCTCTTACGATGGCAATACCCAAATAGACACACAGGTTGAGGGTAGTATTAAAACCATCGTACAGCAATTAAACGATGATGTTGATGTCGTCATGTGCGGTCATACTCATCAATTTCTTAATGCATTTCTCCCTAATCATAATGGAAAAGAAATACTCGTGACTCAAGCGAATAGCTACAGTACCGCCTTTGCTGATGTCATGTTGGAAGTGGACGTTAAAAATCATCAAATAATCCATAAATCAGCACGCATTGTCACTACTTACGCTAACCGTTGGCCAGGAACCATGCCTGATAAACAGACACAAGAACTGATTGCATTAGCTGAAAGTAAAGTAGAGCCCATAATTAATCAGCATGTAGGAACAACTGAAAATGCTTTATTAAGAACACCAAACGATGATGGGGAATCTAATTTAGGAAATCTTATTGCGGATGCATTTAAAACCGCAATGGACACTGACATAGGACTAACTAATCCACATGGAATTCGTGATGATATTAGTGCAGGACCAATTACCTGGGGAACACTCTACTCAGTACTTCCCTTTTCCAACCACATCGTGTCAGTAGCCTTAACTGGTGAAGACATTTACGAGCTTCTAGAACAGCAATGGAGAGGCTCTTACTCTAATATGCTCCAAATATCAGGAATAACCTATATTTATGATCTTCAACAACCATTGGGACAAAGAGTAGTCGTCGTATATCATCAAGGAACTCCCTTAATCAAAGAAAAAACATATACCATTGCAACGACTGATTTTCTGGCAAGCGGTAATGGTATTTTTTCAGTGCTGAAAAAAGCAAAATTAATTAAGATCGGTGAGACAGATCATGCTACAGTGCTACAATATATTAAGCAGTTACCACAACCGTTTGCTGTTTCTATAGAAGGACGCATAAAGAAAAGAGATGCTTTAAAAAAGTATTCTGATTCATTAACCTCTTCTTTGAATAAACCAACCCCAAGCAAGGAACAGACAAGCAAGGAACAGAAAAGTGAGTGATTTACAAATACCAAAACGAGTAAGCAGGTATCTCATCATGACCCTAAATAAAAAAGGGCCATGTACCACTTATATTGATGAGTATGCAAAAGAATTTATCCAATATGCTGAGCAACAAACTGCCCCAGTATTAGAGCTTGGTACTGCTTATGGTTTTGTTGTTATTGAAGCGCTAAAAGCAGGGGCGACTGTTATTGCTAATGACTTGGATCCAAGACATCTCGATATTTTATACAATCAGACGCTACTCGAATATCGCAATCGCTTGACCTTACTTCCCGGAGAATTTCCTCAAGATTTAAATATAGAATCACGAAGCATTGCCGGATGCTATGTAGCCCATATGCTCGGTTATTTATCTCCCCCAGCGCTCCGACTTGGTTTTGAGAAATTATTTAATTGGTTAAAAAGCGAAGGCAAATTGTTTATTGTTACTTCGACCGCTTATAAGGGAATTTTTAGAAAAATTATCCCGATATATGAACAAAGAATACGTGAAGAGCAAGAATGGCCAGGTTATTTTACTGATTTAAAAAAATTAATTGGTGATAATATGCCCAATGCCCTTCATTTTTTTGATGAAAAAATTTTAACGAGAGAACTAGAGCGCGTTGGTTTTATCATAGAAAAAATGGAGCTGTATGCACGATTAGATTTACCCCAAAGAGCACTTTTGGATAATAGAGAGGGCCTTATGGCTATCGCTAGAAAACCATAACCTTTCCTGATTGAGAATAATGAATTATGAATAAAAATGCTGAACAATATTATCAAACCGCACTAAGCTTATACTTGCCAGTCACACCAATTCCAGAAATAGATGGTTTTGATTTACGCTTAGGAAAAAAACGCTATTTTTGTCGAGGAGTTGTTAATTGTTTTAATGACCATTGCAGTGTCAGCATTGCACGTAATAAATATTGCTCAAACAAACTGCTTGAAAATGCAGGTTTTCCCGTCCCTAAAGCAATAGCAATTAGTAGAGCAGAGTTTGAGGATGGGAAATTAGAAGAATACTTAGTGGGTTTAAAATTCCCATTAGTTATAAAACCCACTCAAGATGGGCGACGAGGTAGAGATGTCTTATGCAACATACAAACACTAGAAGAATTAAAACAGCACTTAACCTCTCTTTTTCTTGTCGAAGAACTTGCATCTATTGAGGAGTTTCATGGCAATTTAAAATCGTATCGCGTACTTATATTTAAAAATAAATTATTAGGTGTGGTACGGCGTTACCCCGCGCATGTAATAGGTGATGGTCAGCATACTCTGCAAGAACTTATTGACTTGAGTAACATTCAGCGTCAGAAAATTAGTGACATGCTAGCCCCTATTGTTGTTGATGAAGAAGTACAAATCCGCTTAAAAGAACTGGGTTTAACCCTTAACTCTATCCCTTATAAAGGTGAATCAATAACCTTGTGTTATGTATGCAATACGTCACGTGGCGGCACCTATGAACCGCTAGGTAAAAGTATCTGCAAAGAAAATAAACGATTACTTATTCGTGCAGCTCACACATTAAATTTGAATTTAGTAGGATTTGATATTGAATGCGTTGATATCAATCGTCCTATAGAAACTACTGCAGGAGTCATTATTGAAGCGAATGCCAATCCTAGCGTCAGAATTCACGAGCTCGCGATTACTGGCGGCACTCCTCATATCGTAACCCCAACGATACTTCGTTCGCTTATTTATCGCCATCCCTTATCTTATTTGTGGGGACTTTATAAAAATAAACGCACTGCCTTTTATGTTCGCAGCTTCATTTTAGTAATTGTTGCCGCAGTTTGTGCCATACTGGTCAGCGCCACAACTTAATAATTATGATAAAATAAATAATTATAGAAACAAAGAGAGAATGCATCATCGATAGAAATGCCACGCAATACTATAAAAGTGCTAAAAATCTTCTCTTACCAGTAAAGCCTTTAGAGGAAATTGATGGTTTTGAGTTAAAATTAGGTAATCATTACTACCTATTTAAAGGTTGCGAAACCCCTTTTAACGCGCTTAGTAGCTCAGGTATAGCAGCAGACAAATACTGCACTAATAAATTGTTAGAACGTGCCGAAATTCCCGTCCCTAATGCTGTTTCTATTAATGTCGATGAGTTTAATCAGAATCTCACTGAGGAAATAATTTCTGAGCTAAAATTTCCTTTAGTCATAAAACCTTTACTTAATGGAGCTCAAGGAAAAGATGTCTTGTGCAACATTCAAACTCTGGAAGAGCTCTTAGTCCATCTTGAAAAGTTCTTTGCCTCATATAATCTTTTAATGATTGAAGAATTTCATGGAAAGCTAAAATCTTATCGGGTATTGGTTTTTAATAGAAAAGTTGTGGGTGTTGTTATACGTCATCCCGCGAGCATTATAGGCGATGGTAAACATACTGTTGAAGAATTAATAAGCTTAACTAATGCTGCCCGTAAAAAAATCAACGATTTTTTAGGTCCTATTGTCGTAGATGATGAGTGTCAAATAAGATTAAATGAATTAGGTATAGGAGTAGATTACATTCCACCGATTGGCAAACGTATTGTTCTCTGCTACACCAGTAATGCCACTCGCGGAGGCACCTATGAATCATTAGGGAAACAAATCTGCAAAGAAAATCGTAAACTCATGGTTCGTGTAGCAACCGTATTAAATTTAGGACTTGCCGGCATCGATGTGGAATGCGCTGATATCAATAAGCCTATTGCTGGATCTAATGGGGTGATCATCGAAGTAAACCACCGCCCTAGTATTCGTATTCACGAGTTTCCTATCAGTGGAACTCCTCACCTAGTGACCAAAGAAATCATGCGTTCCTTTATTTTTCGCCATCCTTTCGCTTATTTAAGCGCACTTTACTCAAACAAACAAAGCGCTTTTTACATTAGGTTATTCATCTTGCTTAGTGTTATTGCCGTTATTTATTTTTTTACATAATGAATAAACACGTTCCTAACAACCTTTTTACGATTATTTGTGATTATTCATCAACAAAGCTAACGCATTTGTATTAAACTTATAGTTATAAATATAAAAAAAATTTCACGCTAGACCTCATGCCTCATAGTAGGTTTTGCTGCAATGCAAGGTATCCGTGTTTAGAGGGGGGGTGATCCAATGAGCTCAATTCAACTATTAGATGCTTCATTAAGAGATGGTGGCCATAGAACAAACTTTCACTTCACTGATCAAGAATTAGAGGGGATTTTATTGCCTCTAGATAAATCTGGAGTGGAATACATAGAAATTGGTTATCGCAATGGCTCCCTGCATCCTATAGATAATTTAGGAAGAGCTGGATTTTGCAACAAACACTATCTTCACTTGTGTAGCTCTCTTATTAAAAAATCAACTATTGCCGTCATGGCTCACCCTAATAATATCAATGAAGCGGATCTTATCGAGTTAAAAGAAGCGGGAGTAAAATTACTAAGAATCTGTATTGCTAAAAATGGATTTGCTAAAGCAATACCTGTTATTAACATGGCAAAGAAACTAAACCTCCAAGTATCGATTAATTTTATTCATATCACTTATTATACTGATGATGAATTGGATGAGGTAGTCGATGAGGCCAGTAAGTATCAACCAGATATGATCTATTTCGCTGATTCTAATGGCAGCATATTACCGCAAAGAATTAAATCTATTTATAGTAAATACATATCCTACTATTCTATTCCCTTTGGTTTCCATGCTCACGACAATATAGGCTTAGCCCATGCTAATGCTATTGCAGCAATGGATTCAGGTGTACAATTCATAGACGCCTCTTTAGCGGGTATGGGAAAAGGAACCGGTAATTTAAAAACAGAATTTTTCATCGCCTATTTACACGCAATTCATATAAAGAAATACGATTTGCAAGAAGCACTAACAGCAGCAAACTATGTGCGAGATGCCTTGCATATCGGTCAGGAACCTATTGAAATGGACGAATTTGTCCGTGGAATATCAGATCTGTCAACCGCAGATCTCAAGATATTTAATCAAAATAAGGAAATAAAATTATAATCACTTACCTAATAAAACCAACTTCAATATAGGCTTAAGATGCAAAAAAAGAAAATATTAATTATTCCATCAGACACCCCTGATCCTTCTTATATTGACACTATAATTAGCCCATTAGCGTTTTTAGAAAACGAATTCAGTCTTCATCCTATAGACTCATTATCGATAATGGAAGAACTGCCCAATGAACAATTTTATGCTCGTTGGAAAGAAAAGATGAGCCAATTCATTCCTCATTATGATGCATTTTTTGGGTTTTCATTTGGTGGCGTTATTCTGCAGCAATGTTTTTCATTATTTACCGATCTCAATAAGCCGATAATATTATTTTCAGCACCCAGCTTTGCTGATCAATCCCTAAAGCAAAAGCTTAATGAAGTTATCGCTCTGTGTAAAGAATACAAAGTTAAAGAAGCACTGCAAACTCTGTATCAACACGTTTATTATCCCAATGAAATACCGCAGCAGCCCCACCAATTCACTGACAATGAGTTAGCAGCAAAACGAGTCATCTATGGTTTAGAGCGAGTATTAGCAACGGACTCAACCTCTATTATCAAAGAAAATCGGGTGAACCATCTGCATTTAATCGGTGAACTATCTCACCTGGTCAACAAAGATAATGTAATTCCTCCGCATCAAGGAACCTTACTTAGTGTACCTGAAGCGGGTATGAGAATATTAAGAGACAATCTGCCTTTTTGTAAAAAAGTTATTTTGGAGACTTTGCACGGTGCAATCTAAAAAAGTAATAAAAATTGCGGTACTACCAGGTGATGGTATTGGCATAGAGGTAACTCTAGCAGCAATACCTATCTTTGAGCTACTTCATCTCCCAATTCAACTTACCTTAGGAGATATAGGTTGGTCCTATTGGAGAAAAGAAGGTAATTCAATTCCAGATAGGACATGGCAACTTATTGCAGAATCCGATTCAGTTTTATTAGGGGCCATAACCAGTAAACCACAACGTGAGGCAACTCAAGAATTAGCACCGCAATATCAAAAAGACAATCTCAGGTATATCTCTCCAATAATTCAATTAAGACAAAAATTAGATTTATTCGCAAACATCCGTCCTTGTTTCTCCATTCAAAAAAATGAAAAACAATTTAACTTTTGTATCATACGTGAGAATACTGAAGGGCTGTACTCTGGCTTTGATTATGCCCCTCCTCCTGAGTCAATTTATAATCTAATAACACAACACCCTCGCTGGAAAAATACTCCCGCTAATGAGCTTAGTTGCGCTTTACGATTACAATCCAAGAAAGGACTAGTTCGCTTATTTGAATATGCATTTCAGTATGCAAATACCAACCAGATGAACCGTGTGACTCTTGCCGACAAGCCTAATGTTCTTCGTCAAAGTGGGGAATTTTCTAGAGATATTTTTGAGCAAATATCCAGTCAATATCCTCACATCAATGCCGACATTTTAAACGTCGATGCAGTGGCTTTGTGGATGATCAGGCGTCCAGAAGAATTTGGGGTCATTGTTGCAGAAAATATGTTCGGTGACATTTTATCTGATGTTGGCGCAGGCATCATGGGAGGTCTAGGTTTTGCCCCTAGTGCGAATATCGGCCAAAAAGGAAGTTATTTTGAACCTGTCCATGGCAGTGGACCACGAATGAAATCACATAGTGCCAATCCTAGTGCTATGTTTTTATCTATAAGTATGTTACTAGAACATTTAGGCTATCCGAAGGAAGCTCGAAAAATTACCAATGCAGTAATTAAAGTAGCCAATGAAAAACGCTGGGTCACTTATGATTTAGCAGGAAATGCAACCACCGAAGAGATGGCCAATGCCATTATTGAGCAATGTATGAACTCTGGAGAAATGTGTCTCTAGAACTATTTTGTCTTGTTCCCATATTGATACAAGATAACGTTCATTGAGCAATATAAAAAGTATATCTATGTTTTTTTATGTTGAATTTACATTAATTAACTGATGACAAGAATATGAACGAACAAATACAGAAGTTACATTCATTCAGTACAACTGAAATTTCTGACGCATTGGATGCCTGCAGAATTGAGGGGGCTTTATTGAATATCAAACCTTTATCGTCAGGAATGAAAATAATTGGCCCAGCTTATACAATAAAATATGCAGATAATGAAGAAAAAACGACCGCTTTTAAAAATGCAGCTAATTATATAGATGCGATACCCGCTGAATCCGTTGTTGTCATTGACAATAATGGACGCGTTGATTGTACTGTTTGGGGTGATATTCTGACTCAAGTAGCGGTACGTAATAATATAGCGGGCACAGTAGTTTATGGTGCTGTTCGCGACGTAGCCTCAATTCGGGCAACTCAATATCCTGTATTTAGTACCGCCGTTTACATGCGCTCCGGTAAAAATCGCGTACAGAAAGTGGGAGAACAGCAGCCGGTAGTGATTAATGATGTCGTTATTCATCCTGGAGATATTATTTTTGCTGATGATAATGGGGTTCTAGTGATCCCCCAACATTTGCTCACAGATATTATCAATAAAGCAGAAAACATTAAATTGACAGAAAATAGCATAAAAGAAGCTATAAAATCAGGCATCACACTGGAGCAAGCAAGAAAAGAATATCGTTATGATCAACCATGGCTAGGGAAAAAATAAGGCTCTAAATTGAATACATTTGATGATTATAAATTTATTGATATACATTACCATGCCACCCCCGACCTTTATCTGCGCCGTTGGCATGCACTTGAAGCAGGCCAAATTTATCAAGATTTGCATGGTGCCGTAGTATTAAAAAGTCATCTAGGAGCAACTAGCATACAAGCAACTCTTGCGCAAAAAATGGGTTTCCCTGTTTTTGCCTCTTTAGTGCTAAACCATATTGCCGGAGGAATAAATTATCAGGTTATTCTCCGTTCTTTGAGTGAATACCAACCCGTAGTAAACAGTAAAATGATCGTCCATTTTCCAACAATTACTGGACGTACTATTCAATCTAAATTGGCAAGAACTTTAGCTCATGATGACTTGAGCCATCATACCTTACATAGTGAAACTCTATTTAGCACCGAATATCAATTACGCAAAGAAGTCATTGATATTTTAAAAATGGCCAATGACTTTCCCATTGTCTTATCCACTGGCCACGCGTCAAAAGAGGAGGTTTATAGTTTAGTTGATGCCTGTATTCAATATAATGTCCCGGCTCTGTTATTAAACCAACCTGCCAATCCTCTTACAGGATTAAATGCTTCCGCCTTAAAAGAACTCACTAAGAACGAATTTATTTGGGTAGAACAGACCGCTTTAACTTATTTGTTAGGTCATCAAGACGAGGCAGATTTTTCGAAAGTGCTAACATCTGTTCCCCGAGTAATCTACAGCTCAGACTTAGGTCAAACCAGTCAAATGGATATCAAGGATTGGTTTGATTATTCACAACAGATATTTGCTAAATTACAGCTATCAGAGCAAAGGCACAAGGACATTGTACATACCAATCCAGCGCTATTACTCCGCATATAACATTCCACTATCAGCGGTAACTATTCACGTGATGGCATCAACTTAAAGCATGAGTAGCCTGGGCTTGCACCAGGATTAATGTTACGTCAACACTTCTTGTAAAAAAGCTACCGTACTCTCCCAGGAGCGGCGATCAGCCTTCTCATCATAATGTAAGCCCATTTCATTATCATTAGCACCTGGAATGGCAAAGGAATGCTGCGTCAGACCATACATATGCACTTGCCAATCAGCAGCTCTATCATTCATCTCAGTAGCAAACTGTTCTATCTGATCTGGTCTTACCAGAGGATCATCATAACCATGTAAGACTAAAATTTTGGCTTTCACTGGGTTACTTACAGCGCTTTCTGGAGCAGAAAGTCGACCATGAAAGGAAACGACACCTTTTACATCAGTCCCTGAGCGAGCTAAATCCAGTACACACAAACCACCAAAGCAATAGCCAATGGCGGCAATTTTATCTTTATCAATCCGAGGTAAATGAGTTAATTTATTATAAGCAGCAATAATACGAGCCAATAATTTCGATCGGTTTTCCATTAAAGGAGTCAATAAAGCCCTTTTTTCAACTTTATCCTGACCAAGTTGAGCCTGTCCGTACATATCTATAGCAAAACCAACATATCCCATTGCCGCAAGCTCTCGCGCCTTATTGCAAACAAAATCACCTCGTCCACCCCAATCATGCGCAATCATAACACCAGGTAGTTTAGTGGGCGCATTCTTTTTGTAAGCCAAAAATCCTCGGCAAACAACATCACCCTCGTAATAATCAATTTGTTCCGTAACGATCACTTCGATCCTTTATCACATAGAAAGAAAGCTGAATATATATAAAAAACGATGGAGCAACAAGACAGTAGTGTTCGTACGATGGAAACGACTTAATCCCCATGAGCTTGATCTAGATTAAACCTCTTGTATCACTAAAATAAACTTCATCCAAAGCTATCCCTCGCTTTGGATGAAGATATGAAGACTTTATTCCGCTGCTCCACCTGCACCGCCGCCACCGCTACCTCCTGGGGCTCTACCACCAGGAGCTTTTTTAGGAGGAGTCGATGTTGGTGATGTGTTAGAACCGCTAGTTGAAACTTTTCCAGCACCGCCAGGTTTAGATAAAACACCAAGCGCTTTTTGACCTAGGGCACCAAGCTTGGATCCCATTTGTCCTTGAGCATCTTGTGATGCTTTAGAACCCTCACCAACTTTAGATTTTACTTCTTCCCCCCATTGAGCAGTTTCTTGGCCAATGCTTTCTTGTGTACCACCTATCCAACGTAAAACCTTATCTGGTAAGAGGGAAATTAAGGTGAATGATTTCTGAACAACCACCAAGTACATGGAAGTATAGATTAAGATAGAGAAGAAATAGGCATAAATCCCTGCCCAATCAGAGTAACCACCACTACCTGAACCCTTAGTTGGCAGAGAGTTGTTTAAATTAACATTTTGTAAATCGCCCCAATATCCTTCCCATGTGCAGCCACTCGAACCCCAAGCCCCTCCCCCTTGACACTTATTAGCCGATGCAGGACTACTTTGAATGAATCCGATGGCATGATCAAATCCCGCATTCAGAATCCACACACCAACATAGCTAAGGGCAATACCTGAAATATAACCGATAATCATCAGAGCAGGTCTTAAAAAGATGTTCATTAAGATCATAATTGCCGCCTCGCCCTTACCAAAGGCATCATGACCTTCAGGATGAGTAACTCCCAATGCGACTATAGGAGCTGCAACCATAGCCTCTATCACAGCCATAATCCACGCCAGAGTACCGAAGGTAAAAATCATATACGGCAAAATAGGGATGTAATATGCTGTTGTGAATCCTACGGTGACCATGACCCCGATCCATGCTAATAAAAGAGGTAGAGCTAACGCAATTAAAGCAAAGATAAACAATCCGAACAGTGGGATAATGGCGCTGGTTATAGCTAAGTTCAACAGCATCATCCACAAATTAGAAGAGAAGTTAATATACATCACTCCCATGTTGGCCAACGCAATAATCGGATTAACCCCTGGTTCATTAAGCGTTTTTAGCCCATCTTTGAAAATTTCAGCCATCCCTTGCAGCGGGATCATCAAGAACGCCATAATCACTTGATTAATGATCTGAGAAAAAAGCATCAAGAAGACGTTATATATAGAGCGGAATATGGCATTGTAAAACAAGTTCCCCATCATCCGTCCGAGACAGAAAGAGAAGAACAGAATTTTTACTTCTCCACAGTCAAAATTTTGCTCCTTCAGATAATATGTTTGAGGGTCTATCGAAAAATGAATCATATTCGCAAATTGTAAAGGAGCTAATCCTGGCTGTCCTGGTAACACCATCATTAATGAATTGGTAACAAATCCATTAACAGACGAAGATTTCACATCGGTGACTGCAGAACTTTGTGTAATAGCATCCTTGGTAAATTGAGGTGCAGGCTGAGCATTCCCCGCGATAGGATTTTCCCTAGTTCCTGTAGAATAAGTACCATCTATTAATGCCTGAACCTGATTTAACATCGTCAATGCATTGGCATTCGAGCCAAACCATGCACACATAGGATTAAATTTTGATGAGGAACAAATAGTCTGAGGCCCACCAGCTTGCATGCCGGTTTTACTGCCCTCAAAGGACACTGTTTTATCTGTTTTATCTGCGTTTTTTACAGCATTACCGTTTAATTTAACCAAATCAAAGAAATAAGCCCCAGCCATCATCCATCCCTGAGTTGTAGCCTGGGTAATAAACTGACGCTCACTATTTGCATTGGTTGCATCGGCCGCTAGACTAATCAAATTTAGAGTTGGTGCCATAACACCATTATAATCAGTAACTGCTCCTTGAAACTCTGTTCCATTAAATAAAACGCCCCCGGTATTAGAGTTGGTGCCGGTAGAAGCGGCAGACCCCCAAATAACACAAGGATTGTTAGCGTCAAATGCCCCACACATAGTCCCATTGGCAGTATAAGGCACCCCAAATTGCTCTTTAGCAATCAAGGAATAGTTATTATTTTTAGTAGAAGAATTATCATTGTTATTATTATTTGGAGTTAATACAGGATTGTTATTCACCATCACCTGCGTTACGGTAGTAAAATCAGAATACATTTGTTGTATCCCAATAGCTCTGGACATTTGTGCCATTTTTATTTGAGATGAAGAAATATTATTAACACCGCCAACAGAACCATTTTGTCCTGTACCTGGTGTTGTAGACGGCAAACCTGAAATAGCATTCCATTGTATCGTTCCACAAACACCGTTTAGAAAATTAAACGTCGATCCCTTAGAAAAATTAGGCATGTCAACATTGAAGGTTTGTCCGGCTGTAATAACCCCATTATTTCCGTTCATTGCCTCATTTTGTGCAGCAACAGCATTAACACTACTGAGAAAATCAGGAATAGCGTTGTTGCAAAACTTTTGCATATTATCTGCGATAGGCTGAACATAACATGGACCTAATTTTTTGGATTTCATGTTAAGGTAAACTTGCCTTTGATTTTCTAATTGTTTTTGCAAGCCCAACATACATACTTGTCCAACCAGGATAGTATATGCCCCATAACTCACGCCAGTTTTGGCAGCAGCATCGTTGGTCAGAGAAGCGGTGGGATTAGACTGAGCCTTAATAATCACCCCTCCCCTATTTAAATATCCCAAGGCGGCTTCCCATACTTTATCTGCAGCCCCAATTCCTTGTACCACTATCCACATCACAAAAATTTGCATGAGGCAGTACCCTGAGGCTTTAGGAATCAATAAAGCCAAACCTAAGGTAGAGCGAACAGGAATCCAAATCGAAGACCATTTTTGCCCCAACATTTGACCTTCATGAGCAGTATTCATTGTGGAAACAATCAATGTATACATAATTATCATTCCGCCCAAAGCTAAAACGGCTGAATTGAAAACAGCAAACATTGTTCCCATAATTTGGCTTCCGCTACCATGAAGGACGCCATCGACTATACCAAATAAATTTCCAAGAAATACTACAGAAACGTCACTTGCTGGTGGCGCAAAACTCAAAGCCCCGTCCGCTAAAACTAACGCAGGAAATAATGAGAGAAGTATGGTTACAACGAGTTTATTCATTCTTTTTCCCCCAATAAACCTTGTCGATACCATTCATTAAGAGTACAACCCAATTTGCGATGTTTAATCTGGAAGTACCAAAAGTGATAGCGAAAGGCTAAAACAAGTGCGATTAACGTAACTACTAAACTGACAATAAACGCTCTGAGTGTGCCATAAAAAAGTTGATAACCGCTATACCCCAAGAGTAAAACAGCGATAACAAGCATCAAGATACTTAGGCGAAATAAAGCGTTTTGCTTGGATAGCAATTCTGCATCACTAAGATTCATTCTAGTTTTTGCTGTATTAAAGGATTCACTCGTAACTGCCTGTTGCGGCACAAACATCCCTTTAATGCCATTCTTCAAGGCAACGGTAAATGCCTTCATTCTATCCCAATCAAACCAAAAACGAATATTGATTATTCGTGTAACAACTCTTCCAACTCTGGAACCTGATTTCTTTTTCATATTTTTTACTTTTTAAGTAATGGACTTTTAACTCTCATAATATACTATAGTAGTAAGTAGTGGTTTCGTCCATCAACCTAACACAGTAAAAAAAGAGTAAATAATGCCTGATCTAAGCCATGAAGCATCTGCCAAGTATTGGTTTGAATACATAGATCCAATGATATATAGGGTTATTACATTTATGGAGAACGTGGAGGATTGGACTTTGGATGGAAATCCTGAGTTTGAAGAAGCCATGAACCAACTGGGAAAAGAACTCGATGATATAGAAAAAATTGACATGGGATTACTCGCTGAAGAAGAAAAGTTCATCCGTATCGTTGGAAATATTAAGTCAGGGAGAGGATTACGTTTGCTTCAAGCAATCGATACTGTTCATCCGGGCAGTGCATCTCGTGTTTTAATCCATGCGGAGGAAACAAGTCTAGGCAGTCATGATCCGGCTGGTTTTTTTCTTAAACGTAATATAGTGTTCGAACGCTTACGTTTATTGTCTCGAGTTTTTTGTCAATATCGATTAAAACTCGTTTTACGTGCACTCGAAGGGGACGAATAATGAAACTTTTATCTAAACTAACCCTAGTTAATCTGTTTTGCTTTACCACATTCACAGTAGCTGCAGATGATATTACTAATCAATACAATCAGCAAATGAATACTAATATGCAAACATTAACCAAATATTTGCAATATCTAGGAGGCTATTTGGGATATGATCTCACTGTATCTCCAACAGCAAACAATCAAGTCATCAGTCAGCAACTACTCAAAATGACCACTACCCAGCTTGCTGAAACTTATATTTATGTTTACAGCACATTCTTTGGAGCCTTTCCTATAGCAGTGCTCAATGGAGTTGCCGCTCAAATACTGCCAACATCGGCACCAGGTGCTAACCTAGTGAACAACACACTAGCCAACGCTACATTTAAATACCAACAATATAACTCAACATCTTCAAGCCAACAGGGAAAAGTTTCTGTAAACGAATCGATTGATCAGCAAACGTTCCAACAAGACCCGGTAAGTCAATCAGTATTAAATATTTTAGGCACACCGGACTCCACTTATTGCATGTCTTTTAACCAAGACTCGTGGAACTCTAATTGTAATTTCCTGTATAATAATCTAGTGACATCCAACGTCATAGGACCCCTTCCCAATAGTTCACAGTTCTTTAGTTATGATTACAACCAACAATTAATTGGGCAGCTTAACGTCAATTCTCTTCTAGGAACATTGCAATACTCAACAGAAAATACAAATCAAAATACAGGAAGCCCTACTCCTAATAGTCAAAATCCCGGTTTAACAGCACAAAACCAAGCCCAACAAGCCGCTAATTTTATTCGCTATGCTTCAGGTTCTGTAGCCCCAGCTCCTTTACCACAGCTCAGTGCCTATGAAAACTTATACAACCAAGCAAATCCTGTAGCCGGCAGTAACGTTACCCAAATACAGCAAAAGAACGCTCAAAACACATTAAATACTTACCTTGCCAATTTACGTATTTATGCTGCTCAAAGCTCTGTGGGTGTTAGTAACTTATATTACCTGTTATCAAAAAGATTACCGCAAAATCAAAGTGGTACTAATAACAGTCTTCTCACCAGTCAAGCTATGAGCGAATTTAATATGGCAAGCTGGAGATTATTTAACGCTGCTGATATGACTCAAAACAAACAATGGATCAATCAGTTAAATAATGCCTCACCAGCGACTGTAGAAAAAGAAATTGCCACACTTCTCGCTGAAATCAATTACCAGATGTATCTAGATCGCCAGATTCAAGAGCGTATTCTACTGACTAACTCCATCATGCTAATCCAAAACACTAGATCAGGCCAACCTAGTGCTAACTTTACCAATCAGCCAACCAGCTCAAGCAATAGTAGTAGTGGTGGTTCTCAATAATCCTATATGTATTAGGTGAGTCCGAGGTAAAACCTATACCTCGGCTCAGTTCACCTAAACGCACATAAAATCTCAACTCTAGGTACTTACGCAATGGCGTCATTGAACGCCAGATTAATTAGGGGTGACGTTTATAGACAGTGTAGACATAATCAATAGTTCTTTTAGAAGGGCCTCTGGCTTGTTCATTAACCCATCCTGACTGTAAGCGTGTAATTAATTGATATTTATCAAAAAAATGTTCTTTCCTTAATAATTTAAAATTACAATTTTCTTGATCTTGCAATGGCTCATAAGTGATAATCACCCACTCAGGCTTTACTACAGTGGCAATATGTTTTGCATAAAGAGCCAGATTTCCTTTGTACGGAGCATGAGTTAATTCAGGATTATTCAAACAATCCGTATCAATAAAACGAATATTCTGACGCACAGTAAAAGGAACGATACCATTATCACCAAAAAACACTGTAGCTCCTTTGGTCGCTTGAGTATTAAGAATATTAGCGACGGCTAAGCGAATTTGAGTTTTTTCCTTATACTGTCTAATCAATGCGTGTAAATATCGTAGATCATTCCCCGGAATAAACACCAAAGAGAATAGGATGATCACTGCTGTAGTGATTATTTTGGCCTCGAAACGGTTCAATTTAAAATAATCTAATAAACAACTAACTCCTAAAACAGGCAATAAGGTAAAGAGCGCCAACGGTCCTAAAAATAAGCGTAAAAAATAGGTAATTACCGGATTAGCCTCCCAAAGTAGAATGGCATAAAGGACTGATGGTGACCATAATAACCAATGTCTACTGTCTTTAAGCGAAAATAAATAAGGCACCGAAACAATGATTAAAGGAAGGAGCAAAAGAAAAAAGTCTATATCAATTACAAAAAATTGCCCTGGCGCTAGTCCTTTACAACTGTAACTATTGGGAATCAAATAACCGAAATAACTCCATCGCCAAATAAAATAAACGATATAAGGCAAAACAAAACAAAGCAAAGTAATACATCCCCAAAGCAAAATGGTTTTTGACTCAGGAAATAGGCTTCTGATTCCATGCTGTCTCAAATGAAAAATAATAAATAATAAGATAGGAATAGACCAAATTATCCCTTCAAAGCGAGTTAAACTGAGAAGTAAAAGAGTACAATTTGTAATCACCCAGGCAGGTGTTGAGATTAGAAGTCCATTTGAACTAGTCGCAGCTACTCGAATAGGTAGGTAACCGAAAGCAGCCATGCTCTGCCACACTAAGAAGAGTGACAAGGCGCAATAAAATGCAGTTTCTAAGCCACTCACCGTCCACCAGCTCACTCCGATAAAGTGACTAAACATAAAAACAGGAAGCATTGCCAATAATGGACTAAAAAATAATCGCCCTATACGATATAAAGAAAATAATCCACCAGCTAAACTCAAGCAGGAGATGAATTTAATTGTATTGAGCAGTGGCAATTGTGCTTTCATTACCACTGCTGCAATAATAACCCATAAAAAATTGGAATACCCTTCCACACGAGGAAGATCTGCATGCCATTGTAACCCATTTCCATCAACTAATTGACGAGCATAAATCCAACCAATATAAGCATCATCAGTAGTAAATCCCCAAACCTCAATTACAGTTGTAATAAGGTCGTAAAAACAAAAAAGAGTTACAAAAAAGGTTAAAAAAAACTCTTTTTTTAGAGATAAAGATTTCAAAATTTAGAATACTCCGAACGATCATATCTCAATGGGGAACATTCTATTCAGAGTTTTTACAAATGTCATTGATATAGTTATTAATTTTGTGATTTTAAAATTCGACTTTGTTCCAATATCTACTTTTTAATACTCAAAAGTTAGGTGCAAAAAATGGCTGATATGGTATGATTCGATGCAGGTTGTAATATGCAAACTATTTAGGAACGAGTAAACCTCAGTACGAATTAACCTTCAATTCAGTGAGTCATTTAATGTCTAAACCTTTTATTTTTTATATCCATGGAATGACCTGTGGTGGTTGCGCCAGCATTATAGAAAACACCTTATCAGAAGTCTATTCAACACGTTTAGAACTGTTTAAAGCAGATATCACATCAAAAAATCCTAAAAAAACCATTGTCATTCTTGATGATAAAGATGGTGAAGAACATAAAGTAACTTGGGAAAAAATCAAAAAACAGGTAGAAGAACTAGGGTATAATTGCGAATCTTACGAATATGTTCCCATTGATGAACAAGATCAATCTCAACAAGAAATAAATGTAACATCATCTATTGAATCATCAAGCAAGTTCCAAGAGTTCATTAATTGGGGGCAATCACTAATTACCTCTCATTGGTTTCAGGGAATTCTAGGATGTAGCGTTGGCATTGCGTTACTCATTGCAATGTTAGCAACGGGAGGCTTGCCTTTAGCAGCAATGATCCCGCTTGCAGGTATCAGTATTATTTTAACTCTAGCCCTGGGCGCAAGCTCGTATTATGACGCATGGAAAAAATTCGTTAATGCCCAGACATTAACCATGGATAGTCTTTTTGCTATTAGTACCCTTTCTGTAATGGCTATTTCGCTTACTTCCTTTTTTGTCCCGTGGTTACCTATGATGTTTGACGTAGGTCTTCTCATTTATGGTTTTAGACACATTGGAATAGCGATAGAAGATGCTATTAAAGAAAAAATTAACTCTGCCAAATTTCAGGACAGGGCTCCTAAAATAGTTAATTTATTTTTACAGAATACCGTAATAAAAACGCCTCTATTTCAAATAAAACCGGACGACATCATTGTGATCAATCCAGGAGAAATCATACCAGTCGATGGGGTTTGTTTGGAGGAAACGTGGCTATATAACACCATTACGACAGGCGCCATTCTCCCTCGTCGTTTTAATCCAGAAAACAAAGTACTTGCTGGGATGCGAGTGGCAGAAAATGCTAAACCGTTACACATTAAGGTTACGGCCTCCCTAAAAGAATCTTATCTCGCTCGTTTAGATGCCAATATTGCTAATTCAATAGCCCAAAAAACACCGCTAGAAATCAAAACACAGCAAATTCTCACTTATTTTATTCCTGGGGTTATAGGACTCGCGATTGCATCTGGAGTCATTGTTAGTCTATTTTTCCCACCAGCATTAGCCATACAATGCGCTATTTCAGTGCTAGTTTCAGCCTGTCCTTGCACCTTGGGTTTAATTATTCCTCTGGCAGTAAAAACAGGAGTACATAAAGCAGCTGAAAATGGCATACAATTTAAAAAATCGAAAATACAAGATCCAGAACAAATAGATACTGTTGTGTTTGATCTGAATGGAACACTAACCATGGGTGTCCCTACAGTGAAACACTATTCTCCTTTAGCAGATACAGATATTTCTCCTGACCAGCTACTAAGTATTTGTGATGCCCTAGAAAGAGAATCGCTACACCCAATTGGAAAAGCGATTTATTCTTATACACAAAAAAATTGTACTCAAAAAAAGGTTGCGACCACGTTTGACACCTCTCACCATTCAGGAGTGACAGGCACTATCGATGGCATTCAGTATACAATTGGTAGTAGAACCTTAATGGAAGAAAAAGGCATATCAATTGCAGCAATTGAAGAGTCTGTCACTCTGGAGGCAGGCGAGAGCATGACTTTTATAGCTCGTGAAAATACTCCTATAGGTTATATCATCGTCACCGATCCTTTGCGTAAGGATGCCAAACTGATGATCGATGCCTTAATTAAAATGGGAAAAGAGGTCATTCTTTGTACCGGTGCCGATGAAAAGACTGCTGCGCGATACGCCAAAGCATTGGGTATCACTAAAGTTCATGCAAATTGCACGGCTACGAGCATAGAGGAAGAAGATAGATCTAAACCCGCATTTATCCGGTCACTAAAGGAAGACGGGCACATAGTAGCTATGGGGGGAGATGCTGCGAATGATGCTCAAGGCTTAGCAGAGAGCGACTTTGGTATTGCAGTCTTATCTCAGGACAGCGATGAGTTAACCCAACAATATGCAGGGGCCATTATTCGAGGTGATTCTCTACTCCCCATAATCAATATTTTTACTATCGCACGACAAACAGTAACCAATATAAATCAAAATTTACTCCTGAGTTTTGCTTATAATTTTATATCTATACTTCTAGCAGGTGGGCTGCTCCTTGCTGTTGGGATTACTTTTCCTCCAGCCTTGGGCGTAGTATTTATGGCGCTGCAAGCCTGTACCGTGCTCCTCAATGTGTACCTCTTTAAAAATGAACCGCTGGAACATGTGCAAACCGAAACAATAGCCCCTGAAGAAACGCTTAGTTTAGAAGAATTTTCTATGCAGAAAATAAATCAGCATCTCCCCAAACATACTGTTTCTCTTGAGTGCGAACCAGAAGAGTTATCCTCTAAGGGAGAAGTAAGTTCTGAAGGAAGAAATTATTTCTTTTTTGATCATCCCCACCAAGAGGAAACAAATTCATCCCAACTAGTGGCAGGAACCACTATGCAACTGTAGGTTGGGCCTAGGCCCAAAGATGGCGCTCTCCCTGCATTCAACGTGAGCGGTTACCATTTATAACGAGGGAATACCATTAGGCCATTGTAACCAATTATTTTTTGGATATGGCAAGGTAGTATCAACTAAATGCAAAGTGTAGGCATGCCTCGACTGCTGAGAAGAGTTAGCTTTACTCTTATGAGGTACACGTCCATGCAGTACGATTAAAGTTCCCTTTTCTACGGGTAAAGGAACACTTTGCTCTTCTGGCCAAGGTGTTGAGTCATAATACTCAAAGAAGGTTTCATCTGCTCTACGAAACATTCTTTGCTTTAATGGAGTAGAATGCGGGCTGGGAATGACCTCCAAACAACCATTTTCTAAAGTAGCATCCTCCAAAGCAAACCAAAAGCCTATAGGGTCACTATCTTGTCCGAAAATATAACTACTATCCTGATGACACAAGACTTCAGCACCTATCCCTGGCTGTTTAAAAATATACATAGACTGAACTAACCCCAGTGATTTTAATCCAAGCTGATGACTTATATTTTTAATGCGTACATCGCGGGAGTACTCCTTAAAAACTGGATCTAACTCATGTAATGCATGGCCAATCTTATTAATCGACTGATCAAAAGAACGAGTGCTTTGGCCATTAATATCAAAAGCACCTGCCTCAAAAAAATAGTGAATTTTATCTCCCGAATCTAAAAAATATTGTTGCTTCGCATGTTCATTTGTTTGAGTAGAAAAGATTGTTTTGGGAGTCGTTTCTTCATTGTTTTTAATAAGAATGCTAATTCGCTCTCTTAAAAGATCGCAAACTTCTTTGGTAAAAAAATCAGGTAAAACTAAGTAACCATTAGTAAAAAAGAAATCACACTGCTGATGAGAAAGCTGCATTTCAAACTCCTTTTGCATAATATCCATAGGAAACTTCCGGTAATGGCATCAACCGTTCAGACACTTAATAATTAGAAAACTTCCGCTAACTTTTGCATCACATCATCAACAGAAATTAATTTCATCGCCTCATCACCATGTACATGCGTCCCCCAAACATGTTGCTCCATGGTTAGTCCTAAAACTTTTTCTACAGCTTGAGGATAACGATCTACTACCAAATGAGGGAAAATATAAGGCCCAGAAACTAAGGGATTCGTTACCGCATGTAATGCTACAACGGGGGTATTTACTGCCGCAGACATATGTGAAGGACCTGTATCTGGACAAAGAACAGCTGTTGCTTTACTGATTACTGCTAATAATTGCTTTGGTTTTGTTTTTCCCACTAAATCAGTAGCAGCAACCGCTTGCAGAATTTTATCAGCCACAGTTCTATCATATTCGCCTGGTCCACCTGTTAAAACTATCTGAGCCTGCCAACGCTCTTGAGCTTGTTGTAGCACCGCAATATAACGATCAACAAGCCAACTACGTTCGGGTTTACTTGCTGCAGGATTAACAACCAATATGGGGCCATTTGCAGGCAAATGATGCTCTGCCCATTCATAGTCAGCAGGGGTAATAGGTAAATCCCAACAAATTACTTTTTCCTTAATCCCTAAAGGCTCAGCAAATTTTAAAAATCCATCTAAAGTGTGATCCAATCCCGGAGTGATTTGCTCTTTAATAAACCAACCATGAACATCTTTGGCTCTGAGAGGGTCATAACCAATCTTTCGCTTTGCTTTTATGAAGGGATACAATAAATTAGTTCTCATGCTCGCCTGAGGTGCTAATAACACCTCAAAGCGGCGCGAACTCATTTGTTTTTTGAACCGCCATAAATCGGTAAGTTTTTTGGGTTTATCGATCACGATAAACTCAACTCCATCCATTCCCTCTACCAAATCATAAGCCGGTCTAGAAATAATCCAAGTAAGCTTTGTATCAGGTAAATAGGTCTGCAAAGTGCGGATTAAAGGAACTATCATCAAGACATCCCCTAAGGCGGAAAGTCTGACGATGCAAATAGAATTAATCATTCTGCAAAACAAATCTCGAGCCACAATAAGGACATACCTCTACGCCTGTTTTTTCTATAGGCAAATAAACTTTAGGATGAGCATTCCAAAGCTCCATCGCATCGGTAGGACAACTAAGAGGCAGTTCATTTCGGTGCACGACATAATTTTTTTTCGTACTTGCCGGTTCTTTGTTTGATGTTGACATGATGCTCCTTGACGGCATGATCAAAATTAAGGTGGATTGTGATTAAAAAACAAAACAGCCTCTTTAATCACAGCCACTAAAGAAGCTTATTATCTAATATTTCACCGATTTTCGCTATAATCTCTTCACTAAAAGTATTACTTTTCGGGTCATAGCGTAGCCCGTTATCCCAATGTCTAAGCCAAGTTAATTGCCTCTTAGCGAGTTGTCTTGTTGCTGCAATGCCTTTGTCTCGCATCGTATTATAATCATATTGGCCTTGCAGATATCCCAAAACTTGCCTATAACCAACACAACGCATAG
>DAIAOV010000033.1 GCA_027437055.1 Legionella sp.
ACAATATTGGTTAGGTGAGTTATATTTAGTCAAAAAAAAATACTCTCAATCTATAGAACATTTTGACATAGTACTTAATCTATTTCCTTCATCGAATAAATCAGCAGCGAGTATGCTGAAAATTGGTTATGCTTATGCTGCAAATGGTAATAAACAAGAGGCAATCAAGCGCTTACAACAGGTCGTTGCATCCTATCCAGGTACATCCACTGCTAAATTAGCTAATTCGAAATTGGAATCAATTAGAGCGTCATGAAACAATTCAATAATCAATTAAGAATTGCAGAAGTTTTCCATTCGCTGCAGGGGGAATCTGTTACAGTAGGTTTACCTACGGTGTTTGTACGTTTAACTGGATGTCCTTTACGATGTCAGTATTGTGATACAGCCTATGCGTTTAATGGTGGTGTAGTGCGTGAGATGGATGACATATTAAATAACGTGGCATCTTATCAATGCAAACACGTTTGTGTGACCGGTGGAGAGCCTTTGGCACAACCAGGCTGCATTGAGTTGCTGGAAAGATTATGCGATGCTGGCCATTTCGTTTCTATAGAAACAAGCGGTGCACGTGATATCAGCGCTATCGATAAACGCGTTATGATAGTCATGGATTTAAAAACTCCAGACTCTTTGGAGTGTGGTAAAAATTTATTGGCTAATTTGGATCATTTAAAGCCCGAAGATCAAATTAAATTTGTTTTATGTAGTCGTGGTGATTATGAGTGGGCTTGCAATATAATCAATGAATATCATTTATCTGAACGAGTACAGTTACTTTTTTCACCAAGCTGGAATCAGCTTAATCCTACTGAACTTGCAAATTGGATAGTACACGATAAATTATCCGTTCGTTTTCAGTTACAATTACATAAAATATTATGGAATGATGCGCCAGGTCATTAGGGGACTGTTTACAACTATACTATCTTGGCCCGACTGCTGCGAATTGTAAACAGCCCCTAGGACAAGAAATTTATTGATGGCAAGGAGAACATTTATGCATTGGTTAGCTCAAGCGCCTGCTAATATTGCTTTGATCAAATATATGGGAAAATCTGATGAAAATTCAAATCTTCCTGCAAATTCCTCATTATCTTATACCCTAAATAGTTTACTGAGCACCGTGAAACTAGAAGTTTTACCTGGAAAAAAAGATATTTGGGAACCTCTGATTACTCCTGGAGGCCCTGAGTTTCAACTTTCTGCGACAGGACAAAAAAGATTCATCGAGCATCTAGAACGTATGAAATCTTATTTTAATTATCAGGGTGGCTTTTTAATTCAGTCTACTAATAATTTTCCGCATGGTAGCGGATTAGCTAGTTCTGCTTCCAGTTTTGCTGCTTTAACAAAATGCGCTGCCTTGGCTCTTAGTGAATTGACTAAAAAACCGTTGCCCTCAGTTGATGAGCAAGCGCAATTAAGTCGTTTGGGATCAGGCTCTTCCTGTCGTTCTTTTTATTCCCCTTGGGCTTTATGGAAAGAGGATAAGGTATCAGCTATAGAGTTGCCTTATAAAAAATTACTGCATGAAGTTATAGTAATTAGTAATAAAGAAAAACAAGTTTCATCAAGTGAAGCACATAGGCGCGTTAAGAGCAGTAGTGCTTATTCTACGAGAATCGAGCGAGCGGAAGACAATTTGAAAGTTTTACTGGACGCACTTAAAGCTAGTGATTGGAACAGTGCTTATGTAGTTTGTTGGAAAGAATTTCATGATATGCATAATTTATTTAGTAGTTGTGAGCAGCCGTTTACTTATATGACTAATGAAACGGTTAATGTATTAAATATATTGCAAGATCAATGGCAGAAAAAAGGAGATGGCCCCATAATCACTATGGATGCAGGACCAAACGTCCATTTATTATATAGGCCTGATCAAGAAGAACTGCGGCGTCAATTTAAATCGGATTATTTAGTTGGTAATTATGATGTTTTGTGATTTTGAAACGACTACTTTTGGTAAATGGATTTTAGCTGGAGAACATGCGGTAATTAGGGGGCATGGAGCCTTAGTATTCCCTATTAAAGAACGACAACTTACTTTACGTTATGAGGCTTGTCCGAGTTCTTTAAGTGCTGATTATACTGGAAGCAGTGGTGCAGATATGCATCTGTTATTTTGGGGGGTGCTCGAGCAGGGTATGAAATTACTTGATCGCTCATTAAATCAACTCGGTGGTCATTTTCATTTGGAAAGTAATATTCCTGTTGGTGTGGGGATGGGAGCCTCTGCTGCACTTTGTGTGGCTATGAGTCGTTGGTTTTGCGCACAAAATATGATAGATGATTCCAGAGTAGGTGAATTTGCCAGGGAGTTGGAACACCTATTTCATGGAAAAAGTAGTGGTTTGGATATCGCTGGTGTAGCATCGCAACAAGGAGTTTTTTTTAAGGAGGGCGCTTGCACTCCTGTAAAACAAATACTTAATCCTAAATGGTATTTATCTTCATGTAATCAAATAGGTATTACTTCTCATTGTATTCAACAAGTGCAAAATTTATGGGAAAAGAATCCTACACTTGCCCAACAAATTGATAAACAAATGGTTGAGGCAACACAAGAAGCCAAAGACTCTTTAGAGCACGATAGTGTTAATGCAATTGATTGCTTAGCAAAAGCCATGAATAAAGCAGCTGATTGTTTCTATCAATGGGGCTTAGTAAGTGAGAGTTTACAGCAACATATGAATCAATTGTTTGTACAAGGAGCTATTGCTGTAAAACCAACTGGTTCTGGTGGCGGTGGATTTGTATTGAGTTTATGGGCTACCGAGCCACCAGAAGAGCTTGACTTTATTGCAGTCTAGAACGTAGATCGGGCCCTTTGGCCCGACATCAAAGGGTATATTTTAAGGGGCATCATGCCCATGAATAGAATATTTGTCAGGCCAAAGGATCCCACCTACAATTTAATCAACAAATTGATAATAAACCTCATCCTCTTTTATCATGCCCAGCTCATAACGAGCTTGTTCTTCTAGGGCCTGTTCGCCACTTTTTAGTTCTTTGATATCAGCTTCTAATGCTCTATTTCGAGCGGCTAATTTGCTATTCTCATTTCGATGTTCATCAAGCTTTCTTTCAAGACTAATCAATTGGAGTAAATTACCATCGCCAAGCCATAGCTTATGCTGCAAAACAATCAATGCAATAATCAAGATAATGAACACAGGGCGCATAGGATATGTCTATTTTTGATGATATCTGGGATTATTGTATTACCTTATTACTGCAAGGGGCAATATCTGCTGAAGTTAATTTGTTACTAATTTGAGGTTATGTTGTGTAATAGCACGCGTAGCTCGGTTGCTCGCAATCGGGAGTAAATGTTAAATCACTTCATCCCTGGTTGCAAGCAGCCAGGCTACAATTAGGTGATACAGGATTAATTCCTTAAGTTGATGCCTAGCGAGCAATTATTATTTCTTTAATGCGGCTTTACCGGCATAGGCTAAATTAGCTATCTCATTGATTCGTAACAATTGGTTGTATTTTGCAGTACGATCAGTACGACATAAAGAACCTGTTTTAATTTGTCCGCAGCCCGTTGCAACAGCAAGATCAGCAATGAAGGAGTCTTCTGTCTCTCCAGAGCGATGCGACATAACACAACGGTATTTATGCTGATGAGCAAGTTTTATGGCTTGTCTTGTTTCACTTAACGTACCAATTTGGTTCACCTTGATCAAGATTGCATTAGCTACATCCTGAGCTATCCCTTCTTGTAGGATTTTAGGATTGGTAACGAATAAGTCATCACCAACGAGTTGTATTTCTTTTCCTAGGCGGTTAGTTAAAAGTTTCCAGCCATTCCAATCCTTCTCATCCAATCCATCTTCAATACTGACTATAGGGTAGTTAGCGACGAGATCAGCATAATATTCTACAAGTTGACTTGAGGAAAATTTTTTATTTTCTGAAGCCATATGATAGAAATCATGCTCATAAAGTTCTGAGGCAGCTACATCTAATGCAAATACCATTTCATCGCCTAAACGAAAGCCTGCTTTTTCAATAGCTTCACTTAATATATCCAGAGCTTGTCGGTTGGATTGTATATTAGGAGCGAAACCACCTTCATCTCCTACAGCAGTATTTAGACCTCGTTTTTTTAGTACTGATTTAAGAATATGAAAAGTTTCTACACCCATTTGCAATGCGGTTGCAAAATCACTAGCGCCTATGGGCATGATCATAAATTCTTGAATATCTACATTGTTATCTGCATGGGCTCCACCATTCAAAATATTCATCATGGGAACAGGCATAGACATAGATTCGCCCTGATTAAGCGACAGATATAAAGGCATTTGATGTGCAATAGCTTTAGCTCTCGCACTGGCAAGAGAAACTGCTAAAATTGCATTAGCCCCTAAACAGGATTTATTGTCTGTTCCATCTAACTCACACAATTGCTGATCTAAAGCTTCTTGATCTTCGACAGAAAATCCATGTAATGCTTTATTGATTTCATTATTCACATGGGCTACGGCTTTTAAAACTCCTTTGCCTGCATATCTTTGGGGATCGTTATCTCTGAGCTCACAGGCTTCGCGACTACCTGTGGACGCACCTGAAGGAACACTTGCTCTTCCTATAATACCATTTTTTAGAGTGACATCCGCTTCAACAGTAGGGTTACCGCGTGAGTCTAAAATTTCACGAGCTTGTATTTTGGTAATTTGCATTTTAAATCCTAAGTGTGAGTTAGAGTATTTTCAGGTATTGTTTTGTTTACAGTCTCTATTGTCAAGCATTCACGTTTAAGTTGACGCGATTAGATGAACAATTACTATACATGAGATCTATGATACAAATCGGACTGCGTCCAGAGTGATTAATGCATTAGTTAAAGGCAAGAGGGGTAAACCCAGTATAGTGTCTTCTTTGCCTTCAACTTCTTTAAATAACCATTTTCCTAGGCTTTCATATTGGTAAGCGCCACAGCTATGGTAAGGCTCTTCGCAGCGTAAATAGGCGTCAATTTCGTTTTGGGCTAAGTCACGAACTGATAAATTGGCTACATCATGATGTTGCCACAGTATTTTATTATCCTTGGCAATGCAAACACAGGCTATTTGCTGATGCGTTTTTCCACTAAGGAGTTGCAAATGCTCTATTGCTGTTTGGTGTTTTAAAGGCTTATCCAGTATTCGGTTACCAATAACACAGAGTTGATCTGCTGCGATGATGAAGTGTTCTGGGTGATGTTGACTTACCTCCAAAGCCTTAGCTCTTGCCAGAGCAAAACCTAAATCAACAAAATGTTCTGATTGATGGCTTAATTTAATTGTTTCTTCATTGCAATGAGAAGGAACTATTGAAAATTGTAACCCAAGAGAGGTGAGCAGCTTAGCTCTAATAGCAGAGCCTGAAGCCAGAATAAGTGGTTGTTGTTGTAATAAGTTAGGTTCTTTAGACATAGGCGGCCACCGAGGCCATCAATAAGAAGCCTATAATAACAAAACTGAAATCTCTTAAGTTACAGCAACGCTCTACCAGGACGCAGCGTTCTAATCCATGTAATGTTCCCAAATAGAGAAAAGTACCTGCAGAAGCAGCAAGCAGTATAGGATCAAAGATAGAATTGGTTTCTACTCCATGCCCAAAGTACCAACCAAAATAAATGCCTATAGGAGTCATAAAGCTGAACAAAAGGAAAAAAATCACGCTTTGATTAGTACTCATGGAACTTTTGTTTAATTGCACGGCTATGGCAAAACTTTCAGCCCACTTATGGGTAATAATTGCCAAAAACAACATAATGATCATTGAGTTGTAATGAGCAAGGCCTAAAGCAGCTCCTAACATAACCGAATGAATAGAAAGCATAGCCCAAGCTAAAATAGCAAAGGCTGGATGATCGGCATTATCATGATGATAGAGTTCTTTACCTAGATGCTCAAACCATAAAAAGATAAGAAATACTGCTCCGGTGATGATAAAAGCAAAAGGGTAATGATATCCCATCGCTTTAAATAATGAGTTGGCTTCAGGCAACATATGCAGCAAGGCTGCTCCTAAAAAGACTCCTGTAGCTAAGGTTTCTCCTATAGGGAAATCAATATGCTTATCGTCACGAATACGTTTTTTAAATGGGTACCAGCCGGCCATTAGTATGATTATAAAGGTTATAAAACCAAATAATATTTTTAAACTGGTAGCCGAGAGCATTAGTTATTCCTGCTTTAAAAGATGTATATTATTTTCACATACGCGATTTAGCAAGTATTTTATGGTTTATTCGCAACTAAATATCATTGTATCACTTCATGGTGATGCATGACTTCATGTAAACTAAATAAACGCACCTCTTCAATATCCACTTGTAATTTTAGTGCTAAAATCACTCGATTATGTAATTCTTGCCATTGAGTAAACTCTTCGGAACAGGCTATGTCTATACTTATCTTTCCATCTAAGTAATGCAGGTTCCAGAATAATATTTGGGGAAAATCTATATGGACTTCATTAAGTAATTGTTCCTGTAGCACTTTCCTGCTGGGTAAGTGTAAAGATGGGCTACTTACCTCATCATCTTCAGGATCCACATGGACAATGACGTCTTTCACACTGGGGATCTGATCAACTAAAGCATTATGTACATGCTGTGCTATGTAATGTCCTTCAGATACCGATATTTTAGGAGATACTAGAATATGTACATCGATTAATACATCGCCTCCCATAAATCGACTACGTAATTGATGTATTTTTTGCACGCCAGCAATGTTTTGGATGACTTTTTCTATTTGTGCTAATAATTCTGGCTCTACTGCGGTATCAACCAATTCTTTTACACTGTTCCAGCCGTAGTTCCATCCCATTTTGGCAATCATTATACCCACTATAATTGCGGCAATGGCATCCAGATAAACAAAACCGTATAGACTACCTACTAATCCTACGAATACTACTATGGATGATGCGGCATCAGAACGATGATGCCAGGCATTGGCAATAATCAATTGTGAATTAATACGATTACCTACGTGACGAGTATAATGAAATAAGGTTTCATTCGCTAATATGGAAATACAAATTACAGGTAGAGCTAACCAACCAGGCATAGTCACACTAGAGGTGATTAATTCATTAAGTGAGTCCCAGGCGATTCCAATACCTGCTAATATGAGGAGTAGAGATAATAATAGGGTCGCAGCTGTTTCTATACGTTGGTGGCCATAAGGATGGGTATCATCAGCATCAAGACTGCCATATTTGGATGCAAATAAAACCATCACATCAGTAAAAAGATCAGAAAAAGAATGCACTCCATCAGCGACTAAAGCATGAGAATGAAATAAATAACCGCCAATTAATTTAATGAAACCAAGAAGAGCATTTACAATGGCCCCAATCAAGGTTACTTTTTTAGCCTGCCAATACCTATCGTGTTGCGTCATTGTTAATCCTTGTTGGTTTAAACATAAAACTCAGATCTAATAAAGATTTATTGTAAATGCTCAGGCAATTATGTGAACTTTACGAAATAATATCATTTTCAAATTAAAATCTCAGTTAAAAATTTCTTGATAGGTAATAAGGACGTTTAAGACGATGAGAGCAGGTTGGTAAGTTCTAAAGCAGGAAAAAAATAGACTGATTTTACAAAGAGTTTTATCTTTTGCACACAGAGTTATCCACAGTTTTTGTGGATAAAGTGATTTTGGATATTTTTATAGTTCAATAGAGATAATCCTTTATTATCAAGGAGTTAAAAAAAAGCAAGAGGGAGAAATAAGATTAATTACTTTTGGGATTAAAAAGTTATCCACAAGAAAGGAATAAGATAAGAATATCTATTACGCGTATAGTAGCAAAGAAAAAAATAAAAAACAGTCTTGACTTCCCATATTTCAAAAATATTTTTTTATCCTTGTAAAAATTGCTCAAAATCACCTAACCAACGTTGGGTTACGGTGCGAGCAATTTCAGGTAACTCCTGAGTTAATTGCTTGGCAATAGGAGCTAACAACGGTAAAAGAGCTTTATCACGTTGTAAATTGGCTAATTTAAATTGCTTGTATCCGGCTTGCTTTGTTCCTAATAGCTCTCCTGCTCCTCGGAGCTCTAAATCTTTTTCAGAAATAATGAATCCATCATTGGTCGAACGCATGGTTTTTAAGCGTTCTGTACCTTGCAACGATAAGGGTGATTGATAGAGTAGAAGACAATGAGATTGGGTAGTCCCTCTTCCTACTCGGCCACGTAATTGATGTAATTGGGATAAACCTAATCGTTCGGCATTTTCTATAATCATTAAACTGGCATTAGGAACATCAACGCCAACCTCAATTACCGTAGTAGCTACTAATAAATCTATTTCTCCCGATTTAAAGGCAGCCATAGTAACTTCTTTTTCAAGGGCTTTCATTCTTCCATGTATTAATCCAATACGGACAGAGGGCAACTGTTCTTGCAATGTTTGTGCTGTATGGGTTGCCGCCATGCATTGTAATTTTTCAGACTCTTCTATTAAGGTACATACCCAATAAGCTTGTTTCCCACTGGCTATAGCTGCGTTTAATCGCTCAATAATTGATTCCCGTTTATTCTGGTTTAGTATGGCAGTGATAATGGGAGAACGGCCTGGGGGGAGTTCATCGATAATTGATATATCCAAATGGGCAAAATGAGTCATTGATAGAGTACGAGGAATAGGGGTTGCTGTCATAAGCAGCTGATGAGGAATTAATTCGTCTTTATGGCCCTTTTGTTGTAACAACAATCGTTGTTCTACTCCAAAGCGATGTTGCTCATCGATAATGACCAAACCTAAACGTGCAAATTGGACCTCTTCTTGGAATATGGCATGGGTTCCAACAATCAAGTGACAACTATTATCTAATAAACCGGCGAGTGCTAAACGGCGCTCTGCTGCTTTCATTTTGCCACTAAGTCGTAGTACTTTTATTCCTAGAGGTTCAAGCCACTTAACCAGATTAAAAAAATGTTGCTCGCTTAATAAATCAGTCGGTGCCATGAAGGCGACTTGGTAGCCGTATGCTATAACTTGTAACGCAGCAAGTGCTGCAATAATCGTTTTTCCTGAACCGACATCCCCTTGAACTAGACGTAACATAGGTTTTGCTTGGTTTAAATCCATGCTGATTTCCATAGCGACTCGTTGTTGTGCTTGAGTCAAGGTAAATGGAAGGGAGGTAAGAAAACGTTGGTTTAGCTCTTGTTCAATAGGGATAATGGGAGCTTGTAGTTTGCGACGAGATTGTCGAGCAAATTGTAGGCTTAAGCGTTGGGCGAGTAGTTCGTCAAATACTAAACGCTTTAGAGCGGGATGCTCACCCGTTTCTAAACTGTATAGGGATGTATCTGGTGGAGGAGTATGAAGCAATTGGATTGCATCTCGTACATTATAGAAACCATGTTCTGCCAATTGCTTGTCGTTCATCCATTCTAATTGATGCAATTCGGCTTCACAATATTTAAGTGCGGTCATAACCAATTGTCTTAAACGTGTTTGTGTTAATCCTTGGGTTGTAGGATAAATAGGAGTCAATGTTTCATCAACTTGACATTCTGCGTCATGAGCAAGTAACTGATATTCAGGGTGTATGATTTCTAAATGGTTATTAAATTCTCGTACTTCGCCAAAAGCATGGATGCGCTCACAATTATTTAAAGCGGTTACTTGTTGTTTGTTAAAATGAAAAAAGCGCAGCTTTACTATTCCTGTTTTATCTTCCACAAAACAGTTCAGCATCATTTTTTTGCCATATTTTATTTCTGTTTTGCAGACTCGGCCGCTAATGACACACCAATCATTAGGGCGCAGATCTTGAATTGCTGTTATTCTAGTTCTATCTTGATATCGGTAAGGCAAGTGGAAGAGTAAGTCTTGTACTGTAAAAATGCCACATTTAGCCAACTTAGCTGCAAGTGTTGGGCCGACACCTGCTAGTGATTCACAAGAATTGGACAGCACTGTATTATTTTTAAAATAAAAAATTAATAATAGCAGGAAAATATCGTCGTTGCGAATAGGGATTATGGGCCATTCTACTATTTCTGCCGAGCTGCTATGATGTACTGCGTTTCGTTGTTTAAGAATCAACGTAGTTAGGTTCAAGCTAACGAAAAATGTAAAACGTTTCTAACATAAAAAAGTTGGGGACATTGTGGATATAACTGAGGGAGTGATATTGCATGAATCGCATTATTTCTTTTGCGGCAGGCTTGATTTTGGTCTGGATTGTGGGCTCTTTATTGATCTCTGGTCGCGGGTTATTAATTCCTCTAGTGATGTCTATCTTCCTTTGGCATTTATTAAATACCATTAATAGTGGCTTGAGAACTATTCCTTTGGTGGATATACACTTACCCAAGTGGCTTAGCATGATTTTATCATTATTTGTCGTTGCTATTTCCATTAGGATTTTAATTTATATTATTACTAATAACGTGAATGAGGTAATTGCTGCTTCTCCTCGCTACCAAGAAAATTTACTCGCAATTTTTAATAATGTAGATCAGCGGTATCATATAAAAGGGTTTTTGGATTTTAATTATATTATTAAGAATTTGAGTATTCAAAATATGGTGATGAATATTTATGGCGTATTTACGTCTATCACCAGTTCTGCAGTCTTAATTTCTTTATATGTGATTTTTCTTTTTGTGGAGCAGCATTACTTTACGCAAAAAATGGATGTTTTATTTCATAAAGAAGAGCATAGAAAACTAGTTAATAACATTATTTCTCATATTACCAAAGATACTCAAACGTATTTGGGTATTAAAACAGCTTTAAGTTTGCTTACGGCTATCTCCAGTTGGCTTATTATGAATTTAGTAGGATTGGATTTTTCTGAATTTTGGGCTTTGCTGATTTTCTTTTTAAATTATATTCCTAATATCGGCGCAATAGTGGCCACCGCTTTTCCTGCCGCTTTGGCTTTAGTGCAGTTTCAAAGCTGGGTACCTTTTTTGGAAGTGACTTCAGGAATTATAGCGGTGCAGTTTGTTGTTGGTAATTTTCTAGAGCCGCGACTGCTTAGCAAGTCATTAAACTTAAGCCCTTTTGTGATTTTAATCGCTTTGAGTATCTGGGGAGCAATCTGGGGTATTTTAGGAATGTTTTTATCTGTTCCTATTACAGTAATGATGATGATAATATTTGCTCATTTTGATGCTACTCGACCTATAGCGGTCTTATTATCTCAGGACGGCTATATTTATAAATCGTATGAGACTATCGATACACAGGAAATAAGTGCATAGAAATAATGCATAAAAGAATAGGCTAATAAAGTATATTGTCCAAAGAGTTAAAAAACCTCGATCAATTGCCAAGAGATAGAAATGAACTTAAGCGTAATAAGGTGCTCACTAATGATTTAGAATTGAGTGCGGTAACTTGTCTCTCGCAAGGAGAGCAGGATTTTGCAATCGAAATCTGCCCCTCGCTTTTTGGAAATCGGGAAGGACTTGATGCCTTTTTAGCTGCACATGAGGCCAAGAAAGCTAATAAGATGGTGTTTAGTGAGATAATAACCATTATTGATCAGATTAATCCGCTAAAGTTGGTGTGGGTACTAGATAACCTTCAGTACGAACTAGATCATGACCAATCAAGCAGAGCCGCACGCAGAGATTTCATAAAGTGACAGAGGCTTATTACTAGGATCCTGCTATGTGAATTAAAGTATGTTATCGTATAGCAGCCAGGAATAAATAGGGAAGTTATTTCATGAAAAAGAATATATTTTGTGGCGTATTATTAAACGTTTTCTGCATCTATACATCTATAGTACAAGCGGCAGATATTGATTCTGCGGAGCTAGATTTGTTACGCACTCCAACCGTAGCGCAGCAAGAAAAGGGTATTATTGATTGCGATTATAGGGCTTCTGCTGAAATTGATACAATGGATCAGGATACGGTCATCAATTGGGCAAAATATGCGGTGACTCAATCTTTTGATTTTAATCTTACATCTATAGACACGCAGCTGTCTAAATTGCGTTCGTGTTACACTAAAAATGGTTGGGACGCGTTTCTTAATGCATTTCAGGAGTCAGGTAATCTTAAAAAAATTAAAGATCATAATCTTTACATGAGTAGTCAGTTAGATGGTCAACCTGAGTTGATAGCAGCAAATGAGACTCAATGGAAAATAGTAGTACCCATAAAAGTTCTTTATAAGAATGATCAAGAAACAGTGGTTCATTTTCTTAGTATTTATCTCACTATTGGTTGGAGAAACGCATTTAATTTAGGGATTACGCAAATGATTGCCATACCGCGTTTTGCCCCTGTTTCTTATGAAACCGTTTTAGTCAAAGAAGGCATACAAAGCATTTTTTCAGGTATTCTTGATAAAAAGACGGATGGAGTTGAGGGCGTTAAGAACTCTGTGGAGCCATTCTTTGTTTCTTTATTTACTAAAATAAACAGAGATGCTTTACCAAAGAACCGTCTGATAGCTAGTTTAGCAAGTTTCCCTCCGAGTATGTATTCTATTAACAGGCAAGGACCGCAGCATGTAGAAGGACAACCTTCTCCAAAAGATGAAAATAAGCAAATACAACAAAATCAAATGGCATACAGAGTCCTTAATCATCATAACCAACTTGCTGAAACTGCAACATTGAAGAACATTTTAAGTGTTAATAATAGCAAGAAAAGTAGTTATGATTTTTTTGATTTCAAACCAGAAACTCTGACTACACAACTGCAGAAAGCAATTCCGTATTCTATGGAAAAAAGCATGGATGGTTTAGTTGTTTCTTTGGATAAATTAAAGCATGCCAAGGTAACCAAAACACAGAAACTTACTTTGAAGAGCCAAAAAGATAGAGAGCCTCGGCTTGTAGAAACCAGAGATAATCAGTGGAATATGATGCTGCCTGTGCAGATCGTTTATCAAAATGATCAAGATAAGGTGACTAAATTACTTAATGTTGCTCTTGTGATAGAGAGAAAGCCGAATGGAGAACTTGGAATTACACAAATGCATACTATGCCGAGTGACGCTTCTTTATCTGAAAATACTGCAAAACTCTCTTCTGCTAACGAAGAGACAAAAATAATTGCTCATAAACAACAAGCAGATGCAACACAATATAGTCAGCCAATAAATACAGAACAACAAAAAAAAGAACCCCCTATTATAGACTGTGACTACAAAATTCCTGGTGAAATGTCAAAAATCGATCAATCTGTCATTTTAAGTTGGGCAGAACATGCGGTGATGCAATCGTTTAATTTTAGTTCTGACTCTCTAGAGGAGCAATTACAGAAACTACATACTTGTTATACTGAAAATGGTTGGGCTGAATTTAAGAACGCCTTAGAGAAATCAGGTAATGTACAAACTTTTAAAACCCATAAATTAACTTCATCTAGCCAAATGGATGGGGTCGCTCAAATAGATGAATCAAGAGAAAATCAATGGGTGCTAACTTTACCTTTAAAAGTTGTTTATCGATTTGACACTGCGAATATTACTCAATTGATGCAAGTTCGTTTAATTATAGGACGAAAAATTACAGGTGAGCTTGGTATTATGCAGTTAAATTCTACTATACGTCCTGAGGAGCCGGCGGCGGCGATGTCCCATAAATAACGTGAGTTCAACATATTACAGCTCTTTACGGTGGATGGTGGACTTGAATTGCTAGAACGTAATTGTTCTGCATGAACCATTATCCGCTCCTTCACAGTCGCAGCTCGGATTTATAATAGTTTCATATCCGAGCTGCGACTGCGAGCAAGTGGAGCTTTTATAATACTTTTCATCAGGCTTGAAAAAGAGCATAATAACTTTATTTTGACAGGTATATAGTAGTATGAAACATTCAATTGAACATCTTCTAAAGCAAGCTTTAAACTCGTTACAAAAATCAGCAGCAATACCAAGTGATTTGAATGTAGATATTAGAGTAGAGAATGCTAAAGATCCTGCGCATGGCGATTACGCAAGCAATTTGGCTTTAGTTTTGGCTAAACCGTGCCGACAATCTCCTCGTAAATTGGCAGAGATGTTGATTCAAGCGTTACCTGAAGATGCAGCAATAGAAAAAATAGAAATTGCTGGCGCTGGATTTATCAATTTTTTTGTAAGTAGTAAATCGCGTTCTTTGATTATTGCAGAAGCATTAGAGAAAGGAAAACAATTTGGTCGCAATAATTTAGGTCAGAATCAAAAAGTTTTAATTGAATTCGTTTCAGCTAATCCAACCGGTCCACTACATGTAGGTCATGGCAGAAGCGCTGCTTTTGGAGCTACATTAGGCAATGTCTTAAAAGCGGCTGGGTATGATGTCACTTTAGAATATTATGTCAATGATGCCGGACGACAAATGAATATTCTTGCTGTGAGTGTTTGGCTTCGTTATCTAGAGTTAGCTAGTATTCCTGTTGTGTTTCCCGCTAATGCTTATAAGGGTCAGTATGTTTATGAGATAGCTCAAAAACTGTGGTCTCAACATGAAGGGGAATACGTACATTCTTGGGATTCAGTGGTCGAAGAATTGCCAAAAGATGAACCAGAAGGCGGTGACAAAGAAGAATACATTGATGCAATGATAGCTCGTGCTACGCACTTGTTAGGTAAACAAGGATTTGCCTTATTTCATCAACACGCATTAAACACAGTCTTAGATGATATTAAAGATGATTTAACTGAGTTTGGTGTGAACTACAACAGCTGGTTTTCTGAACAGTCCTTATTCGAAGACGGTTCTATACAAAAAGGAATTCAAGCTCTTAAAGATGGGGGGCATACTTTTGAAAAAGAAGGAGCTCTTTGGTTTAAAGCCACTGATTTTGGTGATGAAAAAGATAGAGTTTTGGTTCGGGCTAATGGTCAAACAACTTATTTTGCTTCAGATGTTGCTTATCATTGGAATAAATATGACCGAGGTTATGATAGGGTAATTGATATATTTGGTGCAGATCATCATGGGTATTTGACTCGTATACGTTCCGCGGTAACCGCTTTAGGGCACGACGAGAAAGCTTTAGATGTTCTACTGGTACAGTTTGCTATTCTGTACAGAGGCAATGAGCGAGTACAAATGTCAACTCGTAGTGGCTCCTTTGTGACTTTAAGGGAGTTACGTCAAGAAGTAGGGAACGACGCAGCGCGGTTTTTTTATGTAGCGCGTAAACCCGAACAGCATATGGATTTTGATTTGGATCTGGCTAAATCGGAATCAAGTGATAATCCTGTTTATTATATCCAATATGCTCATGCTCGGATTTGTAGTGTTTTACGGCAATTAAAAGAAAGAGGATTATTCTGGGATAAAGAAGTAGGACTTAAGAATCTTAATTTGTTGGAACAACAACATGAAACTGCTTTAATTGCTTTAATATGCCGCTATCCTGAGATTGTAGAAGCAGCTGCTTTTTCTTGTGAGCCTCACCAAGTCGCTTATTATTTGAGAGATCTGGCCAATGGATTACACAGTTATTATAATGCGGTTCAACTTTTATGCGAACAAGAGCAATTGCGATGTGCTCGTTTATGTTTATTAGAAGCTGTTCGTCAGGTATTAGTAAATGGTTTGGATTTATTGGGTGTATCTGCTCCTGAGAGTATGTAATGGGAAGACAATATAGTAGTAATAAGCGCTCCTCTCGACAAAAAGGAGGTGCGCCACAGCAGTTTTTAATCGTGATCGTTACCTTTATGTTAGGCTATTTAACTGCTTCAGTTTTTAATGTTGAGAAGCTTAGTAGTTGGGTGAATACACAAGTTTTAGAGCATTCTCAAGAAAAAAAGCGGCCTGTTAAAGCGGAAACGCAGCAGGCACAAGTTCCACCAAAGCCTAAATTTGAATTTTATACTCTCTTAGCTAATGAAAAAGCAGCTGGCAGTACGATCCAGACAGGTGCTAATACAACAGCGAATCGTTCTGCAAATCGTCCTACTCCCGCAGCTTCAGCGACTCGAGCCGCTTCAACCGCCACTGTTGCCGCTGCTACAGCTCGTCCTGTGCCTAAATCTACTGTTTCTAATTCGCAACAGCATGCCCCAACTACAGAAGCCAGAGCCCCAGTAACACGCTCAGCGCAACCTACTAGAGGAACTTATATGGTGCAAGTCGCTGCTTTTAAGGCACGGCAGGATGCTGAGCATATGAAAGGAATGTTAATACTCAAAGGGTTTAATGTGACTGTGGTACCTATTTCCCACCAAACCAAAGGAATTTGGTATCGGGTTATAGTTGGACCTTACGCTAATCGCGCTTTAGCGCAAAAAGCACAACAAACATTAGCTAGAAATGAGCGACTGAGAGGGATGGTTACTGCTGGTTAAGTAATCCGAGAGCTCTGTAAAAATGAGAGGAGCAGTCAGGACTGCTCTTTCACTCAGGTTACATTCTTAAGTTGACGCCATTGCCTGAACAATTACGTTGCTTGCAACTGGGCTACATATTATTAAGATGTATATTACCGATTCACAACGACTTGAATAATCCCTGCATTCTTAACCGCATGCGGTTTAGTCACTGCCACAGTAAGTTGAGAGACACTAAATTCTTGTTTTATTAGATGAGCCACCTCAGCAGCAACAGACTCAATAAGCTGAAAGGATTTGGATTCTACAAATCGCGTCACTGTTTGGCACAAAGCATCGTAATCTATGGTATTAGCTAAATTATCCTGACATGCAGAAAAATCAGAAGGAATAGTAATATCAATGAGTAATTGCTGGTTAATTTGTTGCTCCCAAGCGTGTACACCAATTTTAGTAGCAACGCTCAACGCTTTAATGTGTAAAGCATCCATAATAGGTCCTCAAATAAGTAGTAAATGGTTAATAACGTCCACTTAAAAAGTAGGTCGGGCCCTTGGCCCGACAAACGTTCTTTAGAGGGGCATGATGGTTCATAAAACATATGTTAGTGAACTCTTAATGGCGTCAACTTAAGCGTTTTACTCCCTATCTAGAAGATATGTAGGTTAGCGTAACCCAATAATTATTCGATATTTTATTGGGCTTTGCTATCGCTCAGCACCAACCTACGTGGACCTCAAATCCCTTAAGTTGACGAGTAGCCTGGCTGCAATTAAGCTATATAGGATTGATTCCGTAGGGCATTATAATTTATGTAGAACCAAGATTAAACCAACGCTTGGCAATTTTACACCCTATTCAAAGGCTGTTACCACTGCAATACCGTCTTGATCATGGTACCATAAGGCCTATTTATATAATTGAGACTAAATGATGTACGACTTAAACCAATCTTTATTTCTTCGTGCTTTAAGGCGTCAACCAGTGGAACGAACTCCAGTTTGGATTATGCGGCAGGCAGGCCGTTATCTACCCGAATATAGGAAAACTAGAGAAAAAGCAGGTGATTTCTTAAGTCTTTGCAAGAATCCAGAATTGGCTTGCGAAGTTACTTTACAGCCTCTGCGCCGTTTTGCATTAGATGCAGCTATATTGTTCTCTGATATTTTAACTATTCCTGATGCTATGGGATTAGGCTTGTATTTTGCAGAGGGTGAAGGTCCATGTTTTCATAATCCTGTCCGTGATCTAAGTGCTATTAATGACTTAGTGATTCCGGACAGTGCCGATTCACTAAGCTATGTTATGGATGCTGCACGCTTGATTCGCCAGGAAATGCCTGAAGAATTGCCTTTAATTGGTTTTTCAGGAAGTCCTTGGACTTTAGGGTGTTATATGGTTGAAGGTGGGAGTAGCAGAGACTTTAAACATATTTTGCAATTGATATATACAGAACCTGAAACAGCTCATCTTTTATTAAATAAATTAACATTATCTGTTAGTGATTATTTAATTGAGCAGATTAAAGCAGGTGTGAATGCGGTGATGCTTTTTGATACCTGGGGTGGAATTTTAACTCCGACTAATTATCAAGATTTTTCATTGCGTTATATGCAGATGATTGTTAACAAGATAAAAGCTTTTAACTCAGACATTCCCATTATTTTATATACTAAAGGTGGAGGATTATGGTTAGAGCATATGGCGGCTACTGGGTGTGATGCATTAGGAATAGACTGGACATGCGATTTACATTCCGCTCGTAAACGAGTAGGGGATAAAGTTGCGTTACAAGGTAACCTTGATCCTAATGTACTTTTAAGTTCAGAACAAACTATTCGCAAACAAGTAGAACAAGTTTTAGCCTCTTTTGGGCATGGAAGTGGGCATGTATTTAATCTGGGGCATGGAATTACTCCAGACGTACCCCCAGAACATGTAGCAGTACTGATTGATGCTGTGCGTGAATTTAGTCCCCAATATCATTTGAGGTGATCATGATTATTGAGAGTCAATTTAAGCCTGCTTGGTGGTTGACTAATCCACATGCGCAAACCATTTATTCATCTATGAAGCATCCTATAAAGCCTCATATAGATAAAATGGAGAAACTGGATTTACCTGACGGAGATTTTTTAAATTTAGCATGGAGCACTGCTAATTTATCAGAAGATAGCCCGTTAATAATCATTTTGCATGGGTTAGGTGGGTGTGTGAATTCCAGCTATGTCGCACGATTTATGCACGCGTTTAATCAACAGGGATGGCGAGCCGTATTAATGCATTTTAGAGGAGCGGGTCAGGAACCTAATAAGTTACCGCGAGCTTATCATTCTGGTGAAACCTCCGATCTGGATTATTTAGTTCATGTGTTGCAGCAAAGGGAACCTAACACGAGAAAAATAATTGTTGGTGTTTCTTTAGGAGGTAATGTTTTATTAAAATGGCTAGGAGAAAAAGGGGCTCAATCCTTAATAACGGCTGGAGTAGCGGTTTCAGTGCCTTTTGTCCTCAATATTATTGCTGACCGCATGAATGTAGGTTTTTCTCGTTTTTATCAGACCCATTTGCTCAATAGCTTGAAAGAAGTATTTGCTCGTAAAGCGAATTATCTACAAGATCCTCCTGATGCAATCAAAAAAGCAACGGAATGTAATTGTTTCTGGACTTTTGATGATCAGGTAACAGCTCCTTTGCATGGTTTTAGCAGTGTTCATGCTTATTATAGGGAATCAAGTTCACGGCAGTATTTAAAGAACATTGCAACACCTACGCTTATTATTCATTCTATAGATGATCCTTTTATGACCAAAGATGTTATACCAAAAGAAGAAGAGTTATCTGAATCTATCATTTTAGAATTAAGCAAAAAGGGAGGGCATGTAGGATTTGTTAGCGGCAATAAGCCAGGATTTCCTGTGTATTGGTTGGATCAGAGAATACCTGAGTATATTAAAGAACAATTAGAAATGTTGGCTTAAGAAATCAGTCTTGTATTATACAATGTTTGATGATTTTGTATTGACTGACTAAGGACCCATAGCTGTCAGGTTCAGTCTGAATTATCGTTTTTTGCCCTCTCCCACCATTTATCATTTGATTTCAATTAAAATTCGCTGCACGAAAATAACACTTCGGAAGCCTCACATACAGATGTATTCTCCGCTTTATTAGTGTTGTTTTCGTGCAAACTGAGCTTAAATAAACCTTTCCACCAAAAGTCAAGCATGCCCCCTGAACGGATACGCTGGACTAATAATGGTTGGGTTATGCTGTTAACCTACGGGACTAAGTATTTCTAAATTGTCTACTTAATTGAATGGCCATCTCCAGAGACTGTTCATAATTCAATCGAGGATCAACCAAACTATGGTAGGCTGTTTTTAAATCATCAGCAGCCAAACCTCGTGCACCACCAATACATTCTGTAACATTATCTCCAGTCAATTCAAAATGAACACCACCAAGATAGCTTCCCATAGCGCGGTGAATTTCTAGTGCTTGTTTTAGCTCTGAAAGGATATTGTCGAAGTGACGTGTTTTAGTCCCATCCGCTGTTGTTTCTGTATTACCATGCATGGGATCACAAGACCAAGTTACGGGAATTTTCGTCTTTCGTACTGCTTCAATAAGAGGAGGTAGTAAATTCTCTATATGTTTCGCTCCTAAACGTGTGAACAGGATAATACGTCCTTCCTCATGTTCAGGGTTTGCGATAGTTAACATCTCCTCTAGCCATTCAGGGGTTACTCCCGGTCCAATTTTTATCCCTATAGGATTCTGCACTCCCCTTAAAAATTCCAAATGCGCACTATCAATTTGGGCTGTACGCATGCCAATCCAAGGTAAATGGGTGGATAAGTCATACCATTTGTTGTCTTTTACCTGTCGTGTTAGAGCTTGCTCATAATGGAGATGCAAGGCTTCATGAGAGGTGTAAAAATCGACTTTATTTAAATTACTTGAGCGTATTCCATCTATAGCGCTTAAAAAATCTAAAGTATCGCCAATAGAGTTAACGATAGTTTGATATTCCTTTTTTTGTTTGGAGTGTTCCACGAAGCGCAAATCCCAACGTTGTGGATGGTGCAAATCAGCAAATCCACCATTTAATAAGGCTCGTATAAAATTTAGCGTCATGGCAGAGCAACTATAAGCTTGCAGTAATAGCTTGGGGTTAGGCTCTCGTGCTGATTGTGTAAACTCTAGGGAGTTTACTATATCACCTCTGTAACTGGGTAGGGTCACTCCATCAACAGTTTCAAAATCAGAGGAGCGTGGTTTTGCATATTGTCCGGCTATTCTTCCTATACGGATAATTGGTTTACGCAATCCATAGAGTAGGACTAAGCTCATTTGCAGAATAATTTTTAATTTATTGCTGATTACTTCAGGACGGCAGTCATTAAATGACTCAGCACAATCCCCGCCTTGAAGGATAAAGGCTTCACCACGTCCAGCACGAGCAATTTCCTTTTTCAAGTATTTTATTTCACCACTTGTAACCAAGGGGGGAAGAATGCTTAACTGCTCTACTACTTTGTTTAATTGTTCTTGATCAGTGTACGTTGCTGCTTGCAAATACGGATACCGTTGCCAAGAAATTGGCGACCATTCTTGCATAATAAATCCAAATGTGTTTTTTGATACCTAAGTATGGAATAAATGAACATTTACTGCAAGCGACTGAATGAGTGTGATTGGTAATAGCTTTTAGGGTATTGCAAACACGCAGGTTAAGGCATTAACTCTGTGTCACTTAGGCTATTGGTGAACCTTTACTTTGTTGCTGACACGATTATTTTAGATTTTAATTCTAAAAAGGCTTGAAATTTTATGAAGGCATCCCCATTTATTAAAGTCAAATCAGTTGGGAGTCATTTTGATGAGCAAACACAATAAAAAAGATTGGCATAAATTTAAAGAAGAAATGGAACAAAGAGAAGAAATGATTGAAAACGAAGAAGAGACCGGAGAGGGGGCGGGGGACGACGCAACACAAGAGGGGGTTGCTTTAGATCATCCCAGTTACACACATTTAGAAGAGCAACTTACTCTTGCAGAGCAAAAAGCACATGAAAATTGGGAAAAATCAGTCCGCGCTGTTGCTGAGTTGGATAATGTGCGTCGTCGTATGGAGCGTGAGGTTGCCAATGCTCATAAATACGGCATGGAAAAATTAATCACCGCGTTATTACCTGTTGTAGACAGTTTGGAGCAGGCATTGCAAATCGCAGAAAAGAATTCTGATGCTGCAATGCATGAAGGTTTGGATTTGACCATGAAGCTCTTTACTGATGTATTACAAAAATTTGATGTAGAGCGCTTAGATCCGGTAGGAGAACCATTTGATCCTCAGCAACATGAAGCAATGTCTATTCAGGATGTTCCAGGAACACCTCCTAACACTGTGATCACGGTATTCCAAAAAGGATATAAATTAAGTGATCGAGTGATTAGACCTGCTCGAGTAATTGTATCAAAAAAATAAGATCAACTTTCGGGCTGAGGAGCCATAGGCGTCAGGTTAAGGCTGCACTATCGTTTTTTGCCCTCACCCAAACCCTCTCTCGCGATTTAGCATTTGATTTTAATCGCTGGCGAGGGGACTTTAACACGGTTTTTCCTTAGCCTGACAGCTATAGGTCAAGGGCTCGACTTACGTTATAACATTATTACGTCTGGGCAGTTTATTGAAAAGAATGCAAATATGGGTTGAATTATCAATTTAAGGCCCCATATGAACATTATTGTAAGAGAAATTATTAATTTGGAGCAAAAAAACAATGGCTAAGATTATAGGAATAGATTTGGGTACTACCAACTCATGTGTTGCTGTAATGGAAGGTGATAAACCTAAAGTGATTGAAAATAGTGAGGGTATTCGAACTACTCCTTCTATTGTTGCGTTTACAGATGACAATGAAGTATTGGTTGGTGCATCTGCAAAACGTCAAGCAGTGACTAACCCTGAAAAAACTTTATTTGCTATCAAGCGATTGATAGGACGTCGTTTTGATGATGGTATAGTACAAAAAGATATTAAGATGGTGCCTTATAAAATTATTAAGGCTGATAATGGCGATGCTTGGGTTCGAGTTAAAGATCAAGACAAAGCGCCTCCACAAATTTCTGCTGAAGTATTGCGTAAGATGAAAAAGACAGCAGAAGATTATTTAGGTGAAGAAGTTAAGGAAGCTGTAATTACTGTACCTGCTTACTTCAACGATTCACAACGCCAAGCAACTAAAGATGCGGGACGAATAGCCGGACTTGAAGTAAAACGAATCATTAACGAGCCTACTGCAGCGGCGTTGGCTTATGGTATGGATAAGAAGCGCGGTGATTCCATCATTGCTGTTTATGACCTTGGTGGTGGTACTTTTGATATTTCTATCATCGAAATTGCTGAAGTTGATGGAGAACATCAATTTGAAGTATTGGCTACTAACGGGGATACTTTCTTAGGTGGAGAAGACTTTGACTTAGCACTTATTGAGTATTTAGCTGCTGAATTTAAAAAAGATACTGGTATCGACTTACACAACGATCCTTTAGCGTTACAACGTCTGAAAGAAGCAGCAGAGAAAGCAAAGATTGAATTATCTTCATCACAGCAAACAGATGTTAATCTACCTTACATTACCGCTGATGCCTCAGGACCAAAACATTTAAATATCAAACTAACTCGTGCCAAATTAGAGTCTTTAGTTGAAAAATTGGTAGAAAGAACTGTTGAGCCATGTAAGATAGCATTGAAAGACGCTGGTTTAACTGTATCACAAATTAATGAAGTCATTTTGGTTGGTGGTCAAACACGTATGTCATTAGTGCAAAAAACTGTTGAAGAGTTTTTTGGCAAAGAGCCACGTAAAGACGTTAACCCTGATGAAGCGGTTGCTGTTGGTGCAGCGATTCAAGCAGCAGTATTGTCTGGTGAAGTAAAAGACATATTATTACTTGACGTTACACCACTCTCTTTAGGTATAGAAACTATGGGCGGCATTATGACTAAGCTCATAGAAAAAAACACCACTATTCCTACTAAGGCAAACCAAGTATTCTCGACCGCTGATGATAACCAAACGGCTGTTACTGTCCATGTGCTACAAGGTGAAAGAGAGCAAGCTTCTGCGAATAAATCATTAGGCCGATTCGACTTAGGCGATATTCCACCCGCACCTCGCGGCGTGCCTCAAATCGAAGTTACTTTTGATATCGATGCGAATGGTATTCTCAATGTATCTGCTAAAGACAAAGCAACAGGTAAGGCGCAGTCTATAGTTATTAAAGCATCTAGTGGATTAAGCGATGAAGAAGTTGACGCTATGGTAAAAGATGCTCAATCTCATGCGGAAGAAGATAAGAAATTCAAGGAAATGGCGGAACTTCGCAATCAGGCCGATAGTTTAATTCACAGCTGTGAAAAATCAATGAAAGATCTTGCTGCAGAATTGTCTGAAGATGAGAAAAAAGGAATTGAAACTGCAATTTCTGAATTAAAAGAAGCAGTACAAGGTACTGATAAAGCTCATATCGAAGAGAAAATCAAAGTGTTAACTGATGCCTCTGCAAAAATGGCTGAGCGTATTTACGCTAAAAAATCAGCTGAAGGTCAAGGGGCTCAACCTGGTGAGCAAGCACATGCTCATGAGTCTGCTAAACCTGCTGATGAAGGCGTTGTTGATGCCGAATTTGAAGAGGTTAAAGAAGATAAAAAGTAAGAAACAATTGATGTTTTGGGCTGGGACGATGAATCATCGTCCCGTATGTTTTTTGACAAGTGCTAATTAAAAGTTATAACTTAATTAATTCTTGATAAATTTTTAGAAATTGTGAGCGGTTATGGAACAGCGGGATTATTATGAACTCTTAGAAGTAAGTCGGACTGCTAGTGATGCTGAAATTAAAAAAGCATATCGCAAATTAGCAATGAAATATCATCCTGATCGCAATCCCGGTGATTCTTCGGCCGAAGAAAAATTTAAAGAAATTCAAAAAGCTTACGCTATTTTGTCTGACAAACAGAAGCGAGCAGCTTACGATCAATTTGGCCATGCAGGTGTTGATCCTTCCATGGGAGGAGGACAGGGTGGTTTTGGCGGTTTTGGTGGTTTTGGGGATGTCTTTGAAGATATTTTCGAAAACATATTCTCCGGAGGACGAGGGGCCGGACGACAATCACGAGGTCAACGCGGGGCTGATTTACAATTTAATGTTCAGTTGACTCTTGAAGAAGCCGCTGTAGGAAAGGAAGTGGAAATTACCGTTCCTCGTCATGGTAGTTGTGGCACGTGTAGTGGTACTGGTGCAAAAAAAGGAACTCAGCCTAAAACTTGTGAAACCTGTAATGGTATGGGACAGGTAAGAATTCAACAAGGGTTTTTCTCCATTCAACAAACGTGTCCAAGTTGTCATGGTGAAGGAAAAATTATTACTGATCCGTGCCCAAGCTGTCATGGACATGGTCGTGTTCGCGAAAGCAAGAAGCTCACAGTTAAAATCCCTGCTGGTGTTGATAATGGAGATAGAGTCCGGTTAAGTGGCGAAGGGGAAGCCGGGGCCTACGGTGGAGGTCCTGGAGATCTGTATGTTCAAATTAATGTTAAAAAACATGCCATATTTGAACGGCAAGATAATGATTTACACTGTGAAGTTCCGATCAGTTTCATGATTGCCGCTTTAGGTGGTTCAATAGAAGTGCCTACTCTTGAGGGACGGGTCACCTTAAAAATTCCAGCTGAGACGCAGACTGGTAAAGTTTTTCGTTTAAGAAGCAAGGGAATGAAATCAGTACGCGGCTATGCGCAAGGCGATTTATTGTGTAAAGTGGTTGTAGAAACCCCAGTGAATTTATCACGTGAGCAAAAAGAACTTTTGACTCAATTACAAGAGTCGTTAGAGAAGGGAAAAACCAACCATTCGCCCAAATCTAGTTCTTGGTTTGCCGGAGTGAAAAAATTCTTTGAAGACATGAAATTCTGAGCTAAGTGAGTTACAATTGGAACATTTAACAATGATGTACAAGGAATGTACATTATCATTTTGTACTCTGCATAGTATGGATAGCTATACATTGAACAATACTGAGACTTTTCATGATTAATAAACCAGCTATTTTGGTGTTGGCTGATGGCACTATCTATGAAGGAATATCGGTAGGAGCTCCTGGAGATTGTGTAGGTGAGTTAGTTTTTAACACCTCAATGACAGGCTATCAGGAAATGTTGACTGATCCCTCTTATGCAAAACAAATTATTACTCTAACCGCGGCTCATGTGGGCAACACAGGATGCAACAGTGAAGATATGGAGTCCAATAAAGTTTGGGCTGCAGGCCTGGTAATACGAGATTGTGCTATTTTGCATAGTAATTATCGCGCTGAACAATCACTTCCCGATTGGCTTAAAAAACAGGGCGTAGTGGCTATATCTGCAATAGATACTCGTGCACTGACGTTACGATTACGCGAACATGGAGCTATAGGCGCTTGCATTAGTACCAATACAACAGAACCTGAAATAGCACTTGATAAGGCTAAATCTTTTGCAGGTTTACAAGGTATGGATTTAGCTTTAGAAGTATCGCGACAGACTATAGAGCGTTGGCATGAAGGTCAGGGTATATGGGGAAGTCATTCCAAACCTCATCAATTTCACGTTGTAGCCTACGATTTCGGTATAAAGCATAATATTTTACGCATATTACACGATAAGGGATGTCATTTAACTTTAGTACCTGCTAATACGCCTGCCACTGAAGTTTTAGCAATGAATCCTAATGGTGTATTTTTATCTAATGGCCCTGGTGATCCAGAAGCTTGTGACTACGCAATAAAGGCAACTCAAGAATTTTTGGCTACTAATATCCCCGTTTTTGGTATTTGTTTGGGATTTCAAATTTTGGCCTTGGCTTGTGGTGGAATAACTAAGAAAATGAAATTTGGTCATCATGGTGCCAATCATCCAGTAGTAGAGACTCATGGAAATAAACGGGTGTTTATAACGAGTCAAAATCATGGTTTTACTGTTGATGAAGACAGTCTACCTGAGTGTTTAGAGGTTACTCATCGCTCGTTATTTGATAATAGCCTGCAAGGTATAAGACATAAAACCAAACCTGCTTTTGGTTTTCAAGGGCATCCAGAAGCGAGTCCTGGCCCCCACGATATAGAAAGTATATTTAATGAGTTTATAACAGCAATGAAATAGAACCTATTTTAGGTAAGCTGTATAAGAGTTAGGATACACTTAATATTTCAAAATAGAGGATATGTAATGAAAGAATGCCATGTTTTTACCTCCGAATCTGTTTCAGAGGGGCATCCAGATAAGATAGCAGATCAGATTTCTGATGCTATTTTAGATGCAATCATCGCTCAGGATAAAACAGCCCGGGTTGCATGTGAAGTTTTTGTCAAAACAGGAATGGTATTGGTCGGAGGAGAAATCACCACTAAAGCCTGGGTTGATGTTGAAGAAATTACACGCCATGTTATTAGAGATATAGGCTATAACAGTTCGCAAATGGGCTTTGATTGGGAGTCCTGTGCTGTGCTTTCCGCCATAGGTAAGCAATCACCAGATATAGCTCAAGGCGTTGATAATCAGAAAACCAAAATGTTAGGTGCTGGAGATCAAGGATTAATGTTTGGTTATGCCAGCCGTGAAACAGATGTATTTATGCCTGCGCCAATAGCGTACGCGCATCGTCTGATGGAAAAGCAAGCCAGCATGCGTAAATCAGGGCAATTACCTTGGTTGCGACCCGATGCTAAATGCCAACTTACTTTAAAATATGATAATGGTATGCCTGTAGAAGTGGATACCATCGTATTTTCTACACAACATGCGCCAGATATAGCCTATAGCGACTTAACTGAGGCGGTGCGTGAAGAAATTATTAGAAAAGTATTGCCTGCTGATTGGTTGACTGCAAGTACACGTTATTTTATTAATCCAACAGGACGTTTTGTTATTGGTGGTCCATTGGGAGATTGTGGTTTGACTGGTCGTAAAATCATTGTGGACACCTATGGTGGTATGGCTAGGCATGGTGGCGGTTGCTTCTCTGGTAAAGATCCATCAAAGGTGGACCGATCTGCTGCTTATGCTGCACGATATGTCGCTAAAAATATAGTTGCTGCAGGCTTAGCTGATAAGTGTGAGATACAAGTATCTTATGCTATAGGTGTTGCAGAACCTACTTCCATTTTTGTTGAAACTTTTGGAACTGGGCGTTTAAAGGATAGTGAAATAATCGATTTGATTCACACTCACTTTGATTTAACTCCGCAAGGAATTATCGATTCTCATGACTTACTCCGCCCAATTTATAAAGAAACAGCAACTTATGGGCATTACGGACGAGATCAGTTCCCTTGGGAGCGTTTAGATAAAGTAGATGCACTCAGAAAAGCACTCTAGTTCAGAATAGAAAATACATTATTTTTTATATCGAACTCACGTTAAATAATAGGGCCTCAATCTAAAAATACGTTTAGAATGAGACCCTACCTCAAAATTCTCAAGTAAATAAGGATATTCAAATGAGCGTAGTTGATGATTCAGCAATACATGTGGCTTCTCAAGACTATAAAGTAGCGGATATGTCTCTAGCTCTATGGGGACGTAAAGAAATTGCTATAGCAGAAACAGAGATGCCGGGTTTAATGGCCTTACGTGCTGAATATGGTACCAAGAAGCCACTAAAAGGAGCTCGTATTGCTGGCTGTCTGCATATGACTATACAAACAGCGGTACTAATAGAAACTTTAATTGTTCTGGGTGCTGAAGTTCGATGGTCTTCTTGTAATATATTTTCTACTCAAGATCATGCTGCAGCAGCAATCGCAGCAGAAAATATTCCTGTTTTTGCTTGGAAAGGTGAAACAGAAGAGGAATATTGGTGGTGTGTTGAGCAAACCTTAAGTGGTCCTAATGGCTGGCATCCTAATTTATTGTTAGATGATGGTGGTGATTTAACTCAAATCGTTCATCAAAAATATCCCCATTTATTACCAGGAATTAAGGGGCTTTCAGAAGAAACAACCACAGGTGTTGGTAGACTCTATGAAATGGCTAAACAGAATCAATTAAAAGTTCCTGCAATTAATGTTAACGATGCTGTAACTAAGTCAAAGTTTGATAATCTTTATGGTTGTCGTGAATCTTTATTAGATGGTTTGAAGAGAGCAACTGATGTCATGATTGCTGGTAAAGTCGCACTTATCATGGGATATGGTGATGTAGGCAAGGGCTGTGCTCAAGCGTTACGTGGCCAAGGAGCTACCGTTTTAATTGCAGAAATCGATCCTATTTGTGCTTTGCAAGCAGCGATGGAAGGGTATAGGGTAGTCACTTTAGATGATGTTGCGGATCAAGTAGATATAGTGGTCACTGCTACTGGTAATTATCATGTAGTTACTTTGCAGCACATGAAGCGTATGCGCCACCAGGCTATATTATGTAATATCGGTCATTTTGATTCCGAGATTGATATTCAAAGTTTGAGACAATATCAATGGGAGAATATTAAACCTCAAGTAGATCATGTCTTGTTCCCTGATGGGAAGCGTCTTATTGTATTGGCTGAAGGGCGCTTAGTAAATTTAGGTTGCGCGACAGGACATCCTAGTTTTGTAATGTCAGCCTCTTTTACGAACCAAGTATTAGCACAAATTGAATTATTTCAAAACTCAAGTCACTACGAGCATCAAGTCTATGTGCTTCCTAAATTACTAGATGAAAAAGTAGCTCGTTTGCATTTAAGCCGCATTGGCGCCAAGTTAACTACATTAACCGATGAGCAAGCCCAATATATCGGAGTGGATAAAAAAGGCCCTTATAAACCTGATTATTATCGTTATTAGGATAGAGTAGGTTGGGCCCTTTGGCTCCAACAAAGGCTCCAGCGTTGGGTAGGCGATCAAGTCGGGCGATTTGTTGCCCGACCTAGGATACTATTTACAATTATTTGGATAGGTAATTCATGTTTGATATTAAAAATGAAGTATTAACTGCTGACAAAAGAATTAGGCAATATATTAAAGAAACTCCTCTTGATTATTCTGTAGCACTGAGTCACGAAACCGGCGTTAATGTATTTTTAAAATGTGAAAATTTACAACACACTGGATCTTTTAAAGTACGTGGTGCAATCAATAAGTTATTAAGTTTAACTTCATCGCAGCGGGAACAAGGTATAGTCACTGCCTCATCGGGTAATCATGGAGCTGCTGTCGCTTTTGGCTTACATAAATTAAATATGAAAGGTATCATTTTTGTTCCTGAAAATGCATCATCGACTAAGATCGACAATATACATAATTACACTAAAAATCTGAAATTTTACGGTATTGATTGCATGCAAACCGAATTACATGCATTCGAATAGGCGCAACAACATAATATGATTTATATAGCTCCATATAATG
>DAIAOV010000034.1 GCA_027437055.1 Legionella sp.
ACATGAGGATTCAAGCACCGCATCGACGAAGCAATTCGCCTCGTCAGTAGAGTTTGGAACGAGGTCTAATGAGGCTCAGCAATGGTTAAAAGAGCATTGTGAGGTTGATGATGTAGGAGCTGATCAGATCCTTGAGTATATACTACAAGGTCGGGCAATTTTAGGCGCTGTTCCTACACAAAATACAATTATTGCTGAACGTTTTTTTGATGAATCTGGGGGCATGCAGCTCATTATTCATGCACCGTTTGGTGCTCGTATTAATAAGGCATGGGGCTTGGCTTTACGTAAATGCTTTTGTCGCAATTTCAATTTTGAATTACAGGCTGCTGCAACAGATAATGGCATCAACATTTCACTAACAGAACAACACAGCTTTCCCTTGGCTGATGTGTTTCATTTCTTGCATCCCAATACCATTAAAGACGTATTGGTTCAGGCAATATTACAATCTCCTTTATTTACCACGCGCTGGCGTTGGGATGCGGGGCGATCTTTGGCTTTGGTTCGTTTTCGTCATGGCAAAAAAGTACCACCTAATATTCTGCGTATGCGTTCTGAAGATTTACTTGCTGCTGTATTCCCTGATGCTGCTGCCTGTCAAGATAATCTGTTTGGTCAGGATATAATCCCTCCCAATCATCCTTTAATTAATGAGACTATGAAGGATTGTTTAACTGAAGCCTTAGATTTTGAAGGATTACTTGCCTTACTCAATGCAATAAAAAATAAGGAAATTCAGTGTATTGCCATTGATACACCGACCCCTTCAGTGTTCTCTCACGAAATTTTAAATGCTAATCCTTATGCCTTTCTAGACGATGCTCCTTTGGAAGAGCGACGTGCTCGTGCTGTTGAAATGCGCCGCATGTTGCCCAAAAGCCTTTTGCAGAATCTAGGCAGGTTAGATCCTGAAGCAATTAAAGCAGTAACGCAACAGGCATGGCCTGATGTGAGAAATGCGGATGAGTTACATGATACCTTACAAACATTAATTGCTTTTCCTGCTAGTCATATTGAGTATCAAGAGTCCATAGCGCTTTGGCGGCCTTTTTTACAAGACTTAATTATTCAAGGACGAGTAGGTACGGCAAGAATAGAAAATAAAGAGTTTTGGTATGCTGTTGAAAAAGAAAAAACCTTTTCTACGATTTATCCGCAGGCCATTTTAAATAATCAATTACAAGAAATAGAAGAACACTGCGCGGAACAAGAGGAATGCATTTTCAAGATGATCCAAAACTGGATGGGGCATTTAGGGCCAACTACCGGTAATGTCTTGAGTGCTATGTTATCTATATCTTTTTTAAATGTGGAACAAACCTTGTTGCGTTTGGAAGCTACTGGAATCATTTTACGTGGTTCATTTAGTAATCTAACGGAGCAAGAATGGTGTAATCGGGTATTACTAGCACGCATTCATCAATTAACTTTAGGACGATTACGCAAAGAAATTGAACCAGTTACTCCCGCTCAATTTGTTCGTTGGTTATTAAATTGGCAGCATTTGGCTCCTGGAACACAATTAACCGGTGAGCAAGGACTTTTAAGTATTATTGAGCAATTGCAGGGATTTGAAATTCCCGCTAAAGCGTGGGAGACTGCAATTTTTACAAAACGCTTAGCCCATTATGATCCTCAGTGGTTGGATAGATTATGTCTGATGGGGGTTGTAGGCTGGGGACGACTTTCTTTAATGAATGCTGAGTCTGAGAGTGATTTGGCTTCAGATGAGGTAAAAAGAATTACGCCAACAAGTATTACACCAATTACTTTTTTTCTTCGAGAATCGTTACCTTGGTTAGTAAAGAACCATACCTCCATAAAAGAAAGAAAATTGGATTATTTAAGTCATAGAGCAGAAAAAATTGTCGCTTACTTGCAACAACACGGTGCATCATTTTTTAATGATATGGTCTATGAAGTAGGATTATTAAAATCAGAAGTAGAAATGGGTTTGTGGGAGCTGGCTGCGGCAGGTTTAGTCACTGCTGATGCGTTTGATAATTTACGTTCTCTTATTGACCCACGACGGCGGCTAGTGCGGAAAAAGAGACGACATGCTACCTCTTCTTTGTATAGCTCCGGTCGTTGGGCTATATTAAAAACTGTGCCTATGAACGATACTAATGAGCAGATTGAAGCAATGTGTCAATTACTGTTAAGAAGATACGGCGTGGTATTCCGTGATTTGCTTGTCAGAGAAAAAAATATTCCACGTTGGCGTGATCTACGGATTGGATTTAGGCGTTTGGAAGATAGAGGCGAAATTAGAGGAGGGCGTTTTGTTGATGGCTTCTTGGGAGAACAGTTCGCCATGCCTTTAGCCGTTGACTCCTTGAGAGCAATTAAGAAAAAAGAGCCTACTCAGGAAGTAGTGGCTATTTCAGCAGTAGATCCTTTAAATCTTGTCGGCTTTATTTTACCTGGCAACCGAATAGCTGCAAATTCTAATGGGGTAGTAAAATTACAAAATGGTATTTCTGTAGACTAGCAACCGTCTCATGAGAACATTTACCTCTATATTTGACTCGATGATTTAGCCACATCAAACTGATCTTGATCGATGGTGGAGAAAGTATATCCGATTTCTTATCGAGGTATTTTTTACCTATATTTGTCTAAATAAATGCTACTATGATATCAATGTAAGCTTAATTCAATATTAAGACAAGCTATTATTGGAGGTATTAATTATGAACGAGGTATCTGTCAATCCTTATCTCATAGGGAATTTTGCTCCGGTACAAGACGAGCTTGATATTAAAGAGTTGGAAGTTATAGGAGAAATTCCAAAAGATTTGTTTGGTGTGTACATGAGAAATGGTCCCAATCCTGCTTTTCCTCCTATTTCTTATACTTTTCCGTATGATGGTGATGGGATGATCCATGCGGTTTATATAGCAGAAGGAAAAGCTGCTTATAGAAATAGCTATGTTGAGACTAAAGGACTGCTCAAAGAGAGAAAAGCGGGGAAAGCATTATATGGGGGCGTATTATCTCCTAGACCCCTAGATCCTTTATGGGCAGATCCCGAAGAGCAGCCCGTTGCTATAAAAAATGGAGCTTTTATTCATATTATCCGTTTGGGAAAAAATTATCTGGCGCTTAGCGAAGGTTTTCCTGCTTATAAAATGACTGGGGATTTAAAAACGCTTGGTGAGTGGAACCCCAATAATGCAAAACAACCTCTAGAAGTTTGTGCGCATACTCGATTAGATCCTTTAACCGGCGAATTATGGTTTATTAATTATGCATTAACACCTCCATTCCTGACTATTTATAGATTTGATTCCCAGGGGCAGATGTTGCAAAAGTGGGATATAGAAAAAAATTATTGTTCGATGATTCATGACTTTGTTTTAACAAAGAATTATGCCATTGTTTTTGATTGTCCCGTTGTTTTTGATCTGAATCAATTGATGATCGGGGGCTCTATATTGAATTGGCAGCCAGAGTTAGGGGTGCGTATTGGTTTGATGTCCCGTGCTACAGGAATAATGAATTGGTTTCACACTGATCCATTTTTTGTATTTCACTTTGCTAATGCTTATGAGCAGGACAATAAACTTATTATAGATTATGTCAAGCATGAGAAAGTAGTATTGCTTACAGCAGAAAAAAATAAAGAGGACATTCCTCCTCGTTTAAATCGTACGGTCATTGATTTAGATAAAGGAGCGCTTAATCATACTACTTTGGATGATAAACTTGTAGAGTTTCCACGTATTAGGGAAGACCGTGATACGTTGACACATCAATTTATTTATACACCGACCAAAACATCGAATGTTGCTAATAACCGAGCTTTTAATGCTTTGGTGAAATATGATGTAAAAAATAATGGCTCGCAAGTTTATGATTTCGGTCCATTTACAGAAATAGGTGAGGCTGTATTTACTCCTTCTAAAACATCACAATCGGAAGATGATGGTTATCTGATGTTGTTTGCTTACGACAGTACAACCAATCAAAGCGAGTTTGTTATTTTAGATGCTATGAATTTTGGTGCGGCTCCTCTTGCTCGTATTAAAATGCCTCGTCGCATTCCCAGTGGTTTACATGGTTCTTGGATGCCGGGAGAATGGTAGACTTCTTTCGAAACGCTAGTGTCTCGATGAATTGCTTTGTCAGTACAGTGCTCGAATCCTCATGTATTTACGTGTACACTCTGGTTCCTCGCACCTCACTCGATACAGCGAGTTTCAAAAGAAGTCTGAGGGCTGATAAATCCTCTCATTTTTGTTCCGAGAGCCCTGTTAAAATGAGGAGAGGCTCAAGTCTGAGGGTTAATAAAAAAAAGAGTTTACCAATGATAAAAATAGGTCAGTTTAATAAGTTAGAAGTGATAAAGACGGTACCATTTGGTGTTTATCTGGATGGTGATGATTGGGGCGAAATTTTGTTACCTAGTAAGTTTGTTCCTAAAGGGACCAAAGTATACGACGTCTTAGAGGTATTTGTTTATTTTGATTCAGAAGATAAGATTATCGCAACAACTCAACGTCCTCGTATTACTGTAGGCCAATGTGCCTTTTTAAAGGTGATCGATGTCAATCCAGTAGGGGCTTTCCTTGATTGGGGATTAGATAAAGATTTATTGGTGCCCAAGCCAGAGCAGCATAGACCGATGCAACAAGGCAAATCGTATATTGTCTATGCAAAGCAAGACAATCAAGGACGTATTATTGCCAGCTCTAAAATTGATCATTTCCTGGATAAAACACCTGGACGTTATAAAGCCGGTGAAGAAGTGAATTTATTGATTGCTGAAACTACTCCCTTAGGAAATAAGGTCATCATTAATAATAAGCATTGGGGTTTAATCCATGCCGCAGATATCTTTCAGACCTTGATCTACGGCAAAAAGGTACGTGGTTATATTAAAGCCGTTAGAGAGGACGGTAAGATCGATGTAGTTTTAAGAAAAATAGGACGAAGTGCTATTGACGAACTGGCAGAGCGAATCATCACTGAATTACGTCAAAAAGGGGGCTTTTTGCCTTTACATGATAAAAGCTCTTCTCTTGAAATTCAGCAGGTATTTCAAGAAAGTAAGAAGAGTTTTAAAAGTGCAATTGGGCAATTATATAAACGAGGTGAGATTGATATTGAAGTTAATGGCATTCGTTTGCGGTAAGTATTCACCTCTCATCGTTTTTAGCCTAACTGAAGTGGAACAAAAAATATAGGACAAAATTTATCTGTACTATACTAAGTTAATTGATAATGGATTGCATCAACAAAAGGGAATTGAAAATGAAAAAACCAGTGGTGCTTATTACAGGGGCTCTTTCAGGTATTGGTAGAGAAACAGCGTTTTCTTTTGCGCGAAAAGGAGCCAATATTGTTATTTCAGGACGTAGAAAGGAAGCTGGTGAGTCCTTAGCGAAAGAGTTAAATGCTTTAGATGGTGAGGTCACATTTATCCAAACTGATGTACGTTATGAGCATGAGGTTCAATCACTGATTGAACAGACGGTGAGTCGTTTTGGTCGTCTTGATGTTGCAGTGAATAATGCTGGGACAGAAGGAACACTGTCTCCAATTATTGAAGAAAATTTGGATAATTATCAATTGACCTTCGATACTAATGTGTTAGGAGTTTTTCTCTGCTTGAAATACGAGTTGAAGACGATGATGACACAAGGCTCTGGCTCCATTATTAATCTTTCTTCTGTAGCAGGTAAAAAGGGATTTCCAGGGGCCTCTATTTATTGTGCCACCAAACATGCAGTAGAAGGCTTAACAAAAGCTGCCGCACTTGAAGCAGTTGCTGCTCATGTTAGAGTCAACGCTGTTGCTCCTGGTCCAATTCAAACTGATATGTTTGATCGTTTTACTCAAACAGATGAAAGAAAAGTGGGTTTTTTAGAAATGGTGCCTTTAAAACGCGCAGGAAGTGCAGAAGAGGTGGCTGATACCATCGTCTTTTTAGCCTCAGACGAAGCTTCTTATATTACTGGACAAATTGTTGGGGTAGATGGTGGGATGATGGCCTAATTATTAGATGAACAGAGGTTGCAAGAATTCGGAGAGATGCAATGAACAAGCAGCTATTTTCTTGTGACTTGCTATTATTGTTCTTTATGTTCTTATTGGTAACCAGTTATGCTCATGCCTTACCTCCCGAAGGAATAAGTCAAAAGCCACCCATTACTGCTACAGTTGGTTTTTCTCTCACTAGTTTATATGATATTAATCTGGTTCAAAAATCATTTAAATTTAGTGGGTATCTTTGGTGGCATGTTACACCCCCAACCCCAGCTTATATTCCCTACGAAAGAACTGATGTGATTAATGCAAAGGAGTATACATTAAAACCTCATCATATTCCTGATGCAAAACCTAATTATTATGAAGCGAAAATTAATGCCAATGTTAGCCAAGAATGGGAGCTACGACAGTTTCCATTTGATTCGCAAGAGTTACAAATCAAATTAGAAGACAATGGTTATGATGCCAGCCGTTTGATATATAAGGTAGATCATGAATACAGTCGAGTTAATCCTGATCTTAAACTCGATGACTGGAAAGTCATGGGGTATTCTATTGCTGTACATATGGATAATAGTTATTCAGAAGTGCATATTGCCGTTAAAATCAAACGTTTGAATAGTGGTTGGTTATTTTTTTACTTATTTATTGGTACATTCGTTGGTGCTCTTTTGTGTATTTTAAGTTTTTTCATGCGTCTGGATAGTGATATTCGTTTTAGTTTATTTTTGGGAGCTATTTTTGCTGTTGTAACCAACCAACACATACTTTATGATGTACTACCTAGAACCTCTTATTTGACGTTAAGCGATAAGATACAAATTGCTACATTTATTTTGTTAATTTTTACTATTATTACCCATGTTATTTTAAAAAAATTAGCTGAAAGAAGGCGTATAAAACTAGGACGTTATTTAAATAGCCGGATTGGCTTTACTCTGTTTTTTAGTTATTGCTCTTTTGTTACATTTGTTGTGCATCACGCTATTGTCAGCTAGTTTCTTGGTAAGAGTTCACCTAATTGGCGTCTTAAGCCTCCGTTCGGCTTGAGGAGGAGCATCAGTGGCGTCTCGAAGGCTCTATGTAAAGGCTTCGAGACAGCGCTATGCGCTTCCTCAGCCCGAACGGTTTTGAAGTGATACTTCTTAAGTTGACACCATTAAGAGTTCCCCGTGGTTAGGGTATCTTTTGATAAAGTCCAATTAACTGTGTGCTGCCAAGTACATGCCCAGTCATTGCATTGAGTATTTCATCTCTACTTGCCCCAGCTTTTACGGTTAGTACTTTATCTAAGGCATATATTTTAAAAACATAAGAATGAGCTCCGATGGATGGGCAGGGGCCATGATAATCGATAGTACCCCAACTGTTTGTTCCTGATTGTGCTCCTTTGGGAATTAGCCCATTACTTATTTCAGTCTCTGTAGGAGGAATGTTAAATAAAAGCCAATGAGTTACTGGACCCTCATCAGAACCATTTGGATCTTCAACCACCAGAGCAAAAGATTGGGTTTTCGGTGGCGCATGATGCCAGGATAAAGGCGGGGACTTATTATCTCCATGGCACGTATATTGATTTGGAATTAGTGTATTAGGTTGAAACGCGCTGCTATCCAATGTGAACTGAGCTGCAACAATAGTATGGTTACCTATCCAGAGTAAGAAAAATAGAAAATATTTTTTCATTTTATATGGTTGTTTCAATAGACTTGGTGTAAAAAAATATAGAATATTCAGAAGAAATTCAATACATAGTAATATCGACTTTGGTCATTTTCATGTTTTTTTTAATCATATCGAAGAATATTTTATCATTCTAACATAGACAAGAACCTCTGTTTTTGTTTAACATGATGTCAAATTGGACATAATAATACGACATTAATTAAATGAGTAACATTTCATCTGAGGGACGGGAGTAAGCATGGCATTTAACAAAAAACAGCAGAAAAAAATTACAGATTTTATCGATCAAAATGAACTTGGTATTGAATACGAGAGCCATACTGAATGGAGTAATTTTTGTAAAACAGTCAATCCCAAAGATGTCATGGTGTTAAATGTGCATGATTTAGCATCAGCCCAGAAGTTAATGAAGAGAATTTATGACATTAATAAGGTTAGAGATTCTGAATATAGAATTACTTGCCGTGTTGCCGCTGGAGGAACAGACGAACAATACAGTAATTCATTTTCTCTAACACCATGGGTTAGTAAATTAGACGATGACACAGACTCACCTCCAACGGATATCATTATTCACATGAATTTAGATCCTAAGCTGGAAGCTATAGAGTTGGTCGATGCGACTACCGTCAAAATAAGGCCAGGAGCTCAGATAAAGGCATTGGATGAAACGCTGTATTATAAATACGGGTTGCAGACCAAAAGTCCTGCCAGTCTCATCAATCGCGTTACCCCTTTTGGTTTAGCGGCTGTAGGTGGACATGGTACGGATATCAATAGTGGCGGGTATTCTGACAATATTAAATCCCTTACTTTTTTGTTAATGGATGGGACGCTGAAAAAAATTACCCGAGAAACAAACCCTGATGATTTTGATTTAATTGCCTCCGCCCATTTAGGTCTCTTTGGCATAGTTGTTGAGATGGAACTTGAATGTAAGCCGGCAACGAAGCTGGAGTGTGTCGAAACCCCAATGAGCCTTCCTGAGTTTCTGGAAAAACTCGAAAACGGTGAACTTCCTAGTAAAGATTATTCTAGATTTAGTGTGTTTTATACACCAACTCAAGATAATGATCTCACTAATAGAGATATTAAAAACGTTAAAGTCATGGAATATAGAGAAGTTCCATTAACCACAGAAAACCGTAATTTTAGTAAATTAGATTTATTATCTAGGCGTATCCAACAAGCATTAGAAATTGAATTAGAGGGTGGGTTTAGAGTGACCGATTTATTAGCACTCTTCCCTCAATTGGTCCCATTGTATATGAAGTACATTGTTGCGCGTTATGCCATTGGAACAGAACAAAAAGTGATGGTAGGGGATGCCCATGAAATCTATCATTATCAGGAATACTATCCTGATGATATTAATGATGTAGATGCCATGTTTCCCGTGAGTGAAAATTATCAGGAGATGGCTGCTGCCTTTAGAAAAGTGGCAGAAGAGACTCAAGCGGCAAAGGAGCGAGGTGAAGCCCCAGTAACTTTTGGAGCCTATGCGCGATTAGTGAAAAACATGAAGTATCCATTCAGCCTAGCCCCAGGATCGCATCATAGTGATAAAGATACTGTATGCGGCTTTGACGTGGTTTCTAGTCCTGGTGCTGTTGGTTTTGATGATTTTCGTGATAATTTGGTGGATTATTTAGTTAAAGAATTTCAGGCCAAATTACACTGGGGGAAATATATCCCTCTGAATAAGGGAATTGATTATAATAAGATGTATGAAGGCGATATGGATAAATTTAATAGTGTATTGCGTTCATGGCATAAAAAAAATCATCTTGATATGTCTCATTCCCCATTTCTTACAGCCTTTCCTTGTCAGCTTTTAGGTTTGAAACATCTTATGCCGGCCCATGAATTTAAACATGTTGCTTCAGCGGCTAAGACGCAACCGCAATCAAATCTTCGTTTTGATAAAATAGGGAGTGATATTTGTACTGCATTAATGACTTTTATGGAACAGTTGGAAGGGCAGGGAGAAGAGGAGCATTATCAGTCTCATAAAGAAGCATTAAAACAAGGTATTCAAAATGTGCATAGAGAAGAAGCAGAAAAAAAATCTGGGCGTCAAAATCATGGTTTCTTCTCAAGTTGGTTTTCCTCTCAAGCGACAGGAAAAACACCTGACAATACATCGACCCCATCTATTTTTAATATCCCATGTTAGTTTTTTGTGTCGGCTGAGGCGCGCCCATAGCGCCTCGGATCGCGCTGTTTCAACACCATTAACCGTTCATGTAATGACGTCAACTTAACGGCCATTGTTGGATCAGGAGAGCATAATCACCATTACACCAATTCTAGACGCTCGGATTTACTACGTTCCAAAGAAAACAAGTCACTCAAGCAATCAATAACCCGGTCAATGTCATGAGTGTTAAGATTAGAACCCGACGGTAGACATAGACCCTGATCAAATAAATAATCTGAAGCGCTGAAGTGTTGTGAGTGAGGATAATAGACGGATCCTGCAAATAATGGTTGCCTATGCATAGGCTTCCAAGTTCTTCTGGCTTCAATATTATGTGCCATTAAATGATTAATTATGGTTTCTGGTTGCAAAGTAGAATATAAGGGATTTATTGCCATAGTCGATAGCCAGCGCGTGCTATACCCATTAGAAATTTCAGGCATCATTTCTATAAAATCAAGGGATTGCAAGGCTTTTCTATATTGATCAAAAATAGCTCGTCTTGAAGTAACGCGCTCTTCTAGTACCCTTAACTGTCCTCGGCCTATTCCTGCGAGAATATTACTCATGCGATAATTATAACCTACTTCAGAATGCTCATAGTGTGCTACAGGTTCACGAGCTTGGGTTGCTAAATATCGGGCTCTTTGTATCAGCTCTTCATCTTCAGAAACCAGCATTCCTCCGCCTGATGTAGTAATAATTTTGTTTCCATTAAATGAAAAAATACCTAATTTTCCAAAAGTTCCACTATGTCTGTTGCTATAAGTAGCTCCTAATGATTCTGCAGCATCCTCTATAATAGGCACTTTATAACTATCACATATTTGGCACAGCACTTCGTAATTAGCGCTTTGCCCATATAAGTTTACAATAATTACCGCTTTAGGTAAGGTGTTGTTTGCTTTTGCTTCTTTTAGAGCACGCTCTAAAGCGGCGGGTGACATATTCCAGCTATCGAGATCGGAATCAATAAATACAGGGGTGGCTCTTTGGTATAATATAGGATTTGCGGTGGCAATAAAGGTAAAGCTGGATGCAAACACAGTATCACCAGGTTTTACGCCTAAAAGGATTAGGGCAAGATGTAAAGCTGCTGTACCTGAGCTTAGAGCTACAGCTGACTTTATATTAATATAATTAGCTATCTCTTTTTCAAAAGAGTCTACATTAGGACCTAAAGGAGCCATCCAATTAGTAGCAAAAGCTTCTTGCACGTATTGCTGTTCGTGCTCACCTATATGGGGTGAGGAAAGAAGAATATTAGATAATAAATCTCTTCTGTGAATACAGCGAACAGGCCTGCCATGCTGATCTATGAATGGGATGTGATCTAATTCGTGAAGCTTCATCAGACGATAAGCATCTTGTATAGTTGCTGATTCAGGTAGTGTTTTAGATGGATTGAGAGGAAGATCACTTAAGTCTGAGTTAAGGGAGCATCCTTTAAGTAAGAGTCTTCTTACATCACCATCAGTTACTGTTCTTAGTAAGCGATCTTCTGCGTCGACTAAAAATAAAATTCCTTGAGCTGTGTTTTCCAGCTTATTTAATACCTCTTTGATACTCAAGTTCTTTTTAATATATAAATCTTGAATGGTTATCATGTCGTTCCTTGATGCAGCAAATATACCTTTAATTAGATCTCCCTCCACATTAAGTACATAATGTAGGATTAAAGAAAAGCTTCATCTTGAGAGGCTCTCTCTGGGCTCCGTCTCCATGCACTTTCCTCGCTGTAGCGAGTTCGGAAAGAGGTCTATTTTGTGGCGTCTTTAGTATAAAAAGCAATGCCCCTTTCAACATCTCCAAAAAACTGCACCTGACCTTTATCCAAAACGATTACCTTATTACAAAAGCGCTTAATAATATCATTTGAATGGCTGGCCAATACTAGGATATGGCTTTGTTCAATCATTCGTTTAATACGCGTTGTTGCTTTTTCCATAAAGTGGATGTCACCAGTTCCAATGATTTCATCAATCAAGATAATATCTGAAGGAATAGCTGTTGCAACAGCAAATGCTAGTTTCAATAACATGCCTGTAGAATAGGTTTTCACTGGGTTATTTAAAAAACCTCTAAGTTCTGTGAACTCTTCTATGTCTTTTATCATATTTAAGGCATTTTTTTTGGAAATTCTTCGCATGATTGCTAAGTTAATTATGTTTTCATACCCGGTTGACTCAATATTCATTCCCGAACTGACATCAAATAAATTGGATATTTTTCCATTAATTTCTATTTGCCCTAAACTTGGTTTATAAATTTTGGCAAGAACTCTCAGCAACGTACTTTTTCCTGCGCCGTTTTTCCCTAATAAACCTATGCGCTCTCCATTATTAATTTGAAGATTAATATTATTAAGCGCTCTATAGGTTGAATTGCTAATGATCGCACTGCTATTGGTTGATTTTTTAAAACAACTATTGAGTAAATGAACCGCAGATCTTTTGATTGAGTTAGATCCTGTCTTAACCAGATAATCTAAGGATACATTGCTTAATTCTATTGAGGACATGAACACTCCATTATAACCAAAAAACAATACGGTTCTTATATCGATTCAAGAAATAGGTATATAACCCAAAGCCTAATACAGAAGATAAAGCAACAACCATTAACGTTTGGGTATTAAAGGCATTGTTGAGCAAAGGTTCCCTAATTAAATTAAGAAACTGATTAAACGGATTAAGCACAGTTATCCATTGAAATTGCTCGGGTAGCAAATTGGGCGTCCATATAATAGGGGTCAAAAAGAAAACAATTTGCATTAAGCTGCTTATTATTTGATTAAAATCCCTATATCGAGTGGCCATCATGGAGAGCAAAGTCCCCCAGATGATGGCATTAATCCCAATAATGAATAATGCAGGTATGAGCAATAAAGTGTTGAAACTTATTCCTATATGACACAGAAACAGAATAGGGATAAGCACAATTAAATTGTGGACTAATATAATTACGTTTCTTAAAAATAAGCGCATCATAAATAAAGAGGTGAATAAATCTTGGCTTTTTATATAGCTTTCAGCCTCAATAAACGCATTGCTTCCCTCTATGATCAGTGAGGAGATAAAAGTCCAACCAATAATGCCCGAGGTTAAATAAGGGAGGTATTCTACTATGTTTATTCTAAATAAATGACCATATAAAAAACTCATACAACAGATGGTCACTGTCATATTTATTGTTAGCCAAAAAGGGCCAATGGCGGAACATCGATATCTTAATTTTATATCTTGTGTTCCCAACATAAACCATATGGGCCAATCTATGAAAATAGCTTTGATCTCTTCCTGAATCGTCTGCATATTCAAAATAAAAACTCTATTTAACAATATTGAGAAAAATTAAAGAAGTACTTTATAAGGGTATTGGTTTACTTGCAAGAGGTCTAATGATGTCTACTGTTGTTTTATCCAATCCATGAACTGCTTACCAACAAATTGGCTTCCTGTAATACTTAGATGATGGCTGTCTCTATAAATTAAATGACGCTTATGGAGAAGAGAGCAGCTTTGTTGAGGACAGAGTACCTCAATGGAATTGAATACAAGAATGTCAGGGTGTTTTTCTTTTAATTTGACCAACAATGCCTTGTAACTTTTTTGTCTCTCTAAGACATCCTTTTTATTAATGTAACAAGGGTAACGTGGTGCCAAAGGACGATGTAGGCAGCGATCAGGCATAAAGGGAATTTCAGGTATATCTTGAAATAAAATTACTTTTTTCCCTGCTGTGTGCAATTTATTTATAGTCAGCTCCAGCCCCTCATAAAATACGGTGGCTTTGTCTGTATTGATGGCCTTATTTTTTGATTGTAATATAAAATTTTTAGGGGAATATTGTTGCAAATGCTGCATTGCATAGCCTTGATCACTAATATAGAAAGGACCTAGTGATGCAAGGACAACTGTATCAATAGATGAAGAGGCTAAAATAGTTTCTAATGCTGTTTCATTGGTTTGAGCGCAAGTATCTTTAAATCCAATCCAAAAACCTAAAGTGTCCATAAGAGGAGGGCAGGAGGATTGCCCTAGCAATAACCAATTATTTTGTTGATCATGACGTAAAAAACCTGGTAAAAGATGATCTGCATGACTGTCACCCCAAATCACTTTATTAGGAGCACCTTTACGTGTTTGCAAACACCAATCCAAATTCTTGGTTGCTTTATTTGTAACTTCGCAGGGATAAATTTCCTTTCTATAGTGTTCAAAATGAGTCATATCCTCATTTAATTTTTTTTGTGTTTGCGCTAGAACACGTGATTCCAAGCCGTGATTGATATAAATCACAAAGGACATTCCTCCTAGACTTAACAGGAGGAATAAGGAGATATAAGCTGAAAATGAGGCATATTGTTTTCCTTTAACGGAACAACGTATGGGTTTTTCAACAAAATAATAAGTGAGCCACGCGAGAAAAAAACTGAGAATGAGTAAAATAAGCGTCAAAAAATAGGGTAGAGTGCCCGAAAGAATAATATGGCTGAATGAAAATAACTCCCAATGCCATAGATATAGAGGATAGCTGATAACTCCTACCCACGCTAAAGAAGGTTTAGCTAACAGACAGCGATTGATCCAGGTGGTTTGAGTGCAGAGTAAAACGGCTGTGCATACAGTGGGTAATAAAGCAGCCCATCCTGGATAACTCAAGGTACTTCTAAAGTAGAAAATAGTAAGTAACAAAGTGCAAAGGCTTGTAATACTCAATATATTCAATAGAGTAGGATTCTGTATACCGTAAATAAAGTACGGTACGTCGGACTTTTTTGATGAATCGTCAATAGCTTCTAATCCAGAGAAGAATTGTTTCGTCGATATGGTGCTCGAATCCTTATATACTGGCTTGTGCACTAATGAGCTTACATAGGCTATAGCTCCACCCAACCCTAACTCCCAAAATCGTGTTAGAGGAAGGTAAAATGTGGCAATGCCATGATGTGTGACGCTTAATAGGTTGAGTAAAAAGGAAAGAGTAATGATTAAAATAATTGCAATAAATGGATTAAGTTTTTTATTCCAGAGTAATAAGATAAAGAAGGGCCAGACAAGATAAAATTGCTCTTCAATACCTAGTGACCATAAGTGCAATAATGGTTTAAACTCACTGATCACATCAAAGTAGCCTGCCTCTTTCCAGAGTAAAATATTATTGAGAAAAAAGCTGCTTCCTAAAATATGCTTACTTAAATTTTGATATTCATCTGCAAATAATAAAAAGTACCCCGCAATTAATGCACTTAATAAAACAATAATTAATGCCGGAAATAGGCGATTAATTCTTTTGATATAAAAAGTAGTCCAACGAAACTGATTATCAGTTATTTGTTGGAAAATAATGGACGAAATTAAAAAGCCAGAAATAACAAAAAAGACATCAACCCCAATAAAGCCGCCGGGAACTATCGTGGGAAAGGCATGAAAAAAGAGTACTGCTAAAATCGCAATGGCTCTCATTCCATCTATATCTCTACGATAGTTTAATATCATATCCTACCATCATTAGTTATGACCTATTTTTTCCAAGAGCGTCATGGACTTTAGCTGACATACGGCTTACAAAACAGTAGCACTTATATAATAGAGTTCTAGGAATATGTCGAGCTCTTAGACGCCAACCTAGATCTCGACGGGGAAGCCAAAACATATCTACTAAGAAAAATCTCAATGCGATAAAAGAACCAAATAGGCCGCCCAGGAGAAGACGAGTAAAAGAGAGATACAACCTATAACCTTTCCTATGAGATGGATATAACTCTTTATACAATTTGTCGAGTTCTTTCACCGTGGTTTTAAGTGTAAAATAGTCAATCATTCTTTGACGCCCAGCTTTGCCTAATGAACGCGCATTAGCGGGATCACGTAAGAGACGTAAAATCCCTTGAGCAAGATCAGTTGGATCGGCTGCATTAACGTGTACGCCTGTTTTACCATCCAATACTGTATCTACTAATCCACCGACTCGGGTGACTACAGTGGGGCACTCCATTAAAAGAGCTTCAATAGTACCCCCCAAATTTTCATTTAGCGACGCTTGCACCGACACATCGAGATCCTTGTAAATTTTGGGAACATCCGTTCTATGACCAGTAAATATAATCTGTTCTTGCAGTCCCAGTTCTGATACTAGTGACTTCATAGACTGCATTAGCTCTTCGCCTTGCTCTCCCCAGCCGCTACCCACTAAAAGAAATTTTGCATTAGGAAATTCACGAAGCACCAGAGGAGCGGCTCGAATTAAATCTTCGTGGCCTTTAATTGCCTTTCCATGGAGTGATGGAGGGGTCCAGCGATTTGCACCTAATTTAGGATAAAAATAGGCAATCATACCGATCAATGGCGTATTTTCTGGCCATCTAAATTCTTGACGTAAACCGGCAGCAGATGTTGTGTCTGAATCAAAAAAATGCTCGTCTGGGCCATAATAAACCACTGCGAGGCGTTGAGCCGATATCCCCATTTTAAGATAAAGCTGACGTGAATATTCACAAGAAGGCAAAATGACTGTATCCATCCATGCTGTTGCTTTATCAACCCATTGAGGTGTTTCTGCTTCTAAGTGAAAAGGTCCTGCAATCATTGATAAGCGTATTGGCACATCAGCAACCCAGCTCGCAATACGACCTATAACCATTGATGGAAAAAGGTGGGTTTGAATGATATCAAATCGTTTTTGATGGAGAAATTTTATTAGTTTTAGAATCTTAATTGGTAAACGAAACAGATCTGACGGGTGCATAAAGTCAAAATCAGCAGTATAAACTGGAATAGATTCTGCTTTAAATTTATTAACTAAAGTACCCGTGTCACCGCTTAAGACTACCGAAACGTCATAATCATAATGATTGCGTAAGTCACGCAATTGTTCAAAAGCCCAAGTCCCACCTTCGGTTGTGGAAAGAAGATAGCAAATTTTTAGCTGAGGCATTTTATAATTATCCATAATATCAATAAGGTTATAGGATAATAAAAGGGATTCATTAGCTCATAAAATGGATATTCTTGTAAAGAATTTTTCGATTTTATTCTCCATACATGATAAAAAAGCTCTGTTTGTCAAAGACTTTCGCAACAACCTGTCGAAGCGCCAGGATGGCTTTATGCAAGTGCTGCAAAGAACCTAGATTGTCATGTCGATATGAAAATCATATGATAGCGATTTGGGCCTCATAATTTCATTGAAGAAGAGGTTTAATCTTTGGCTAAACGTATTTTTGATATTCTTATCGCATCTATTTTATTAATTCTTATGTCACCTATTATTTTTTTAGTGGCACTTTTGGTTCGCTGTCATTTGGGATCGCCTATTTTTTTTCGCCAGAGTCGACCTGGACTTGATGGAACGATTTTTCAGATAATTAAATTTAGAACAATGCAAGATATAACGGATCAGAGCGGAGAGGAAATTGCCGATTCTTATCGCATAACACGCTTAGGTAAATTTTTGCGAGCTTCTAGTTTAGATGAGCTACCTGAGCTATGGAATGTTATTAAGGGCGAAATGAGTATGGTTGGCCCCAGACCTTTATTAACTGAATATCTCCCTCTTTATAATGAACAGCAAAAACGACGCCATGAATTAAAACCAGGAATTACAGGACTGACGCAAATCAGGGGCCGAAATGCTCTGGAGTGGAAAGATAAATTTGATTTAGACGTTTGGTATGTCGATAACCAGTCTTTATGGTTAGATATAAAAATTTTATTGTTAACGGTCAAAAAAGTGTTGACGCAAGAGGGGATTACAAGCAAAGGAAGTGTGAGCGCGGAGAAGTTTAAGGGGAATGATTGAGTATTTGCATATTCGTTTCAAATTCCAGATATTTTTTCTCATTTTCCATCTCAAGTTCTTCACCAAGAAAAAGAGCCATGAAAAAAATGAAAAAATAGCCAGAGCCTGAGTATAAGAGTAATGAATCAGATAAGTTACCTATCATGAAAGGAATTATCATTGCTATAGCAGGAGCTTTCATTTCATCTAATTTTCTACTCGCATTAATCAAACAGAAGAAAAAGTATAATAGTGCTGCAAGACCTATTATTCCCCATTCACTTGCTACGAGCCAGTATTGACTGTGCGGCTCTAATAGATTCCACTTCCAGAAGGTTACAGGTTTTTCTTTATTAAAATAATAAGTAAAACTGGCTGTACCATTTCCTAATATGGGGTGCTTGTTAAATAATTGATGGGCATAATTATGAAATTGTAAACGAAGCCCTAAATCAGTATCTCGTTTATTATTTTTGTATTCCTTAATTTGTTGTTCAATGCCATTAATACGCGTTTTCATGACTGAGCTTGAGAAATAACTAATAGAAAATAAGGAGCCTATGATCACGATACCCGCTATTGCCTGGCGCCAAGTGCATAATTGTACTACTAGAAGCATCATCAGTAATAAATAGATAAGATAACCTGTACGGCTACCACTAACAAAAAGAACTTGATAGGAAAAAATCAGGCCTAGCAAACCATAGACAAAACGAGTGATATTTTTGCTGCGATAGCCATATAAAAAAGAGATGTAGGAGGCAAAAGCAACCATAAAACTAGTCATGATGTGATTGCGAAAGACATTATCTGGATTAATAGTCAAGAATTGCAAGTAGCCATGAAATTTGAAGATAGATAAGCTACAGGTAAGAAGCATGGCCACCAAAAAAGCATGAAGACTAAGGTGTCTTGTAGTGACATTTTGGAAGCCGACCACAAAAATCGGTAAGTAGAGTAATTTACTGTATTTTTCAATAGCTACAGTTTTTTGGGCAAGGCTCGCTGGACTCCACCAGCAAAAAAGAACCGTGACTGCAAATAAAAGGACGATTGCTTTACACCAAGGAGTGATAAGAAGAGTCCTTAAATCCCTTAAGAAACCGGGCGTTAATAAAATAGTTCCTACAGACAAAATCAAACAAACGCTTTTTGCTGAAGAACTTATAGGAAATAGGAGCAGTGTTCCTATAAGAAAAAATTGTACCCAGGCGGGTACTGGAGCAAAGAGGGACCATCTAAGTAGATACGCCAATTGTTATCTCCATATATAAATCATTTATTAAAATAATTCCGTAGCATTCTGTCTCAAATTTCAAGGGCTGTTGGCAAAAATGGCCAATGAGACTGGTGGTATTTTACGGAAAAAATAGTGATTATCAATGGAATTCCTCCTAAGAGTGCTGATGCTTCTGAGGATAAGGAGGAGGATATTCTTGCAAAACTACGCTAAGCATCTCTTTCTATAGTCTTCTTAAGCAGGCTCTTGGCCCATAGCCGTCAAGCGAATCAATAAATAAATCGGATTTAGTTAGAGATCGGTGTATCACTAAAGATCTGACAGGACCCTGAGACACTGAGCTGTATTCAATAGACCGTTTAAAAAGAAAGGTTATTCGACTACGTCCCCTCCTAAACGCACTTCGCCTTATAGATCGAAGCGTCGGGGTCCTGTCAAAGGGGCGTTTATTTTCCGTGCTCATCAATTCCGCTCGAAAAATAAACGCCCCTTCGCCACCCCTCCAGTGGGTTCGGTTGCCTGATAAGTGCAATGCCATTTTTAGTTACTTAACTTAAAGATGAAGGGAATTTATTTATTGCTTCGCTTGACGGCTATGGGTCAAGGTACCGACCTACTCCTTAAATGGGTGCCATTACGTGAACGGTTATTCGAAAACTTTACTAAGAGGACTAGTTGCGGTTTATTCTTGACATCAGGGAAATATTTTTAATCGTTATCTTCGATAAAAGATTTTTTCGTGATCATTTAATATAATCTTAATATAAATAGAATAAAATAATGCCAAATTGGTTTTTTTATTTAGTCTTCCTATGCAACAAGATATTGAACAACTATGTGAAATCACAGCAGAAGAGTTTCAGAAAGTTATATTGGCAAAATGGCAAAAAGAACCTCATGCATCAGTAACAACAATCAATTATACGTTTGATTTAGCCTCTATGCCTTCGGCGTTAAAAAAAGAATTAAATCATGAGTTCACCAAAGCAACTGTATCCTCATTAAATGAGATGGCTCGCAAGAGGGTAGAGGATATTTTTGAATTGTGGCTCCCGGCTTGTGGTAATAATATTAAGTTTAATCATGTAGATCAATTAAGCGCTGAGCAACCGGGTATCATTTTGGTTGCCTGTGATACGCTGGTTAATGAGGTTTCTCACGCAAGTGGAGTAGCTTATTATGAGCTATCCGGATCCTATTTTCACCAGTCCTTAGTCTGTCTTCCAGGCACTATATCTACTCCGTTTCAATTAAAAACATATGTTCATGAAATAGGGCATGCCCTTGGGTTGGATCATATTCACGAAGTAGAAAGCATTAAACAGCGATTAATGATAACTGAGCAAGGTTTAGGATGCTCTGTGATGGGGTATACCCATGAGCTTCAATCCCCAATAAATAATTGCACTATGCCTGAATATTGTAGTACAGAAAACTACGGGGTATTACCAGGTCCTATGGATAAACAAATTTGTACTGCCTTATATCAATTTCCTCCTTTTTCAATGTCTCATTATTTTAATGCATTCTTTAAAGGGTTATTGAGTGGTTCTATGGAAAACATACTTTCTTCTTATTTATCTAATTTAGATGGATTGAAGCTGAAGAAGGAAATATCTGATTCTGTCTCATTAGCTATAGGACTAGTAGTGCGTTATTATATGAAAGAGCCCAGTGCTATCATATCTAACGCTCTAGTTCTAGGTGAGTTGTTGGCTCAAATAAATGAACATGAGAGTGCTCAATTATTTAAATTACTTAGAATTATTTCTAATATGTCGGGGATTTTCTTTAGTCTGTATACCTTATATGGCGACGAGAAGGCAATGAATAAGTCTTTCTATTTACTTACTTTCTTAATAGCCAATGTTTGGGGGGTAAAGTACGGCACTTCATTGGGAGAAGAACTGGCTGATTGGAGTAATGCTTTAATGTCTTCGCTATCTCCTTTTTTGAATTCGGGAATTAATACTGTTTCAAACATAGTCCCTAGTATTACTGGTATTATTGGTTCACTACGTCATCGTTTTTTTGGAAAAGCTGATACTATAGAAGAGGAAGAGAATAGCAATTTTCAGTTAAAAATGACAAGAAACGACGGTTTTATATAATTTTGATGCAAGGAGACTATTTCGCATCCTCTATGCTTTTGGACGATTTATTAGAATGGATGAAAAAGAAAAAGTGTTTAAAAAGCTTAATAATGTGGGGACTTAATGACATCGTTTGAACAAACATCTTATTTAGCGCTAGTGAGGCGATTCAGAGAACTAGCTGAAATTGCCATCACACAGTATCCCATAAAAGTTCAATCAATTGATTTAATCAAATACAATGCCAATGCAATATTTAAGGTGACAGATACTCAAAAGAAAAAATACATTCTGAGAATTCATCCTCATCAATACCATACCCCACAAGCCATTCACGAAGAAATTAAGTGGCTTCACCATATTACTAATACTACTGATTTATTGGTTCCTAAACCTGTACTTACTATTGGAGGCGATTATTTAGTCCAACAGAAGCATCAGGCTTTGCCAACAACCAGATTATGTGATCTATTTGAATGGCGCCCAGGAAAAATCTTATGGAAAAGCATTGATGAGCATTACTCCTATAATCTCGGCTCTGTAATTGGCCAATTGCAGAAAAATGGAAAAGATGTAGTTATTGAGCATAGAAACTATTGGAATGTCGATGGCTTAATTGGTACTGATAAAGCCAAATTTTATAATGTAGAACAACTGACTGGCGTTTCTCCTGCAGAGCAAAAAATGATTACTGATGCACGAAGATTCGCTTATCAGAAACTAAAAAATTATGAAGATGCCTATAGGAATAGAAGTGGTTTAATACACAATGATATGCAACCCAATAACTTCATCTATCATCAAGGAAGGTACGCAGTGATTGATTTTGATGATTGTGGTATAGGCTTATATGGGGATGATTTGGCGGTTGCGCTATTTGCCTTTGAGTATTTGACTGAAGGAGAAAGCGGAAAGAGTTTTTCTAAATTAAAAGAAGCTTTGTTTCATGGTTATTCCGAGCATATGCTGTTACCCCAAGAGGAAATTGATTTAATTCCGTATTTTCTATTAGCAAGGAAATTAAACGCCATTAGTTGGATTGAGTTAAGGAAAAAAGAGAATCCGAAACTTGCTCCCTATTACTATGACGCTATCGTAAGGGCCATGCAATTTTTTATACACATACGACACAAGAACATATAGACTATACTTCATTTCTATATGAATCATCCAAATGTTGTAAGCATGAAATACAATCAAAATATTAAAAATCGTGGCGCTATAACTAATCCAGAGGGGCGGTTCGAGTCGATAACAACCGAACGCTACCATGATGGTTGGGATGGGAATGAGGAAGAAGAAGTAGTACCTCCTTTAGAAACCCTATTAATGCCTGAACAATCCAAGACAGTGATCTCGCGTAATGATTCACCTGATCTTGGATTTGATCAATCCATTAATCCTTATCGTGGTTGTGAGCACGGTTGTATTTATTGTTATGCTAGACCTAGCCATGCTTACATGAATTTATCACCTGGCATCGATTTTGAGTCAAAAATTTTTTACAAGGTGGATGCAGCCAAGCTGTTAGAAAAAGAATTAAATAAAGATAATTATGAGTGTAAAACCATCGTCTTAGGAGCCAATACGGATCCTTATCAACCAGTGGAAGCAAAACTAAAGGTTACTCGTAGTTTATTAGAGGTATTAAACCGTTATCAACATCCTGTAGCACTTATCACTAAAGGCTCTTTGATTGAGCGTGATAAAGATATTTTGGCGGATATGGCAAGTCAAAATCTTTTAAAAGTTGCGGTTAGCATTACGACTTTATCGCGAAAATTAAAACATATTATGGAGCCTCGTACTTCCACACCTGCTGCTCGCTTGGGGGTGATTCGACATTTAGCGGCAGAAGGCATTCCTGTTAGCCTGTTGGTGGCGCCCATTATTCCTATGGTTAATGACACAGAAATGGAACAAATTATACAGGCAGCAAGTGAGGCAGGCGCTCGGCATGCAAATTATGTATTGATACGTTTACCTTATGAGGTAAAAAATCTTTTTAAAGAATGGTTAACTACTCATTTCCCGCAACGAGCAGAACATATCATGAGTCTTATTCGTCAAATGCGAGGTGGTAAAGAATACGATGCAACATTTGGTGCTCGCATGCGAGGAGAAGGGGAATATGCTAATTTGCTAGCAACACGATTTAAATTAGCCTGTAAACGGTTCCAGTTAAATACATTGCCCTCACTTCAGTTGGATACACAAAGATTTAGGATACATAAAGAAAACATGCAGCCCAAACAGTTAACCTTATGGAATAATGAAGGGGCTGTGAACAGTTAATGGTGCCCGGGATTATATTAAAGTACAAAAAGATAAGGATTGAAATTCATCCTTTCTTCGTGCAACAATTGTGCTTCCTGTAATTCGCTTTGCCGAATTTTTTTTATAAAACCATGCATGAGTTCTTCGAGCTCAGGGAAACACTCATTGATTTTTTCAAGCCCGTCGATTAGGTTTTGTTCAAAATAGCCTGGTTTTTGGGGTATTAAATTACGTTCCAAAATAGAGTGGCCATCACTATTATAAGCCTTAGTTTCAATAGTTCCATGGGAAAAGCGTTGAACTTGTACTGTTTTTAATGCAATAGCAATTTTTTTAAAAAACGTTTCTTGAAGGCTGTAAAAATCTTCATTTCCATGTCTTGAACGGAGTGTTTCTAAATCGCATTTAAGTGCTTTGACGGTTTTTTCAATAGCTGAGGTTAAAGGTTCCGTGGTAAATTGCTTCTTTAATGTACTGTTCTTATATCAAATTTGATACCATTGAGTGTGACGTTGCCCATCAGGATTTAAATATTGAAATCCTGTTTGAAATTTCTCTATAACTTCTTTTAATAAAGGCATTATTACTCCGAAATAAATCATAAAACAAAAGTGTTTCGGCGTAATTATATCTGTGAAAAATAAAATAGAGAAAACAATGTCTCCAACTTTTAAAAATATCTTAGTCAAGACTGTTTTTTTATAATTTTTTTGTTATCATAGCTATCCGCTGAATTCTATCCAACAACTTTTCTCTTGTGGATATCATTATATTTTTCTCTCTTATATTATTTCTATTCCAAATCACTTTTTTATAAAAGTTCTTGTCCTATATGGGGTATTACAGGTCGCTCACTATTAAATATACTTTAAGTTATCCCCATTTTCTGTGGATAACTCTGTGGATACGCTGCGGTTATTCGCTAGAATCTAATGGTTATGACAAACATTTTTTGCACTATGAATAATTTCATTTTGTAAAATATTTTTTAACCGCGGATTATAAATAAGATAACGCCTAATCGATCACGGGCAAGTATCAATTTACCTGTATTTTGTTCCCAGACTGCAAAAGCAAACATACCATAGATACGCTTTTCCCCAAGCATGGTAGGCCTTAAGAAGTACCTCTGTATCACTATTGGAAATGAAAGAGTATCATTTAGATTTTAGGACTTCGCGTAACTCAGTAAAATTATAAATTGCTCCATTAAAAACCAATGCCAAACCTAAATCTGAGTCAACCATAGGTTGCATCCCCAGATTTGATAAATCAAAAATTTTCAGTCTTCTGTGTCCAAGCGCCAAACTTTTCGTGAGGTATATATGACCATTATCAGGTCCTCGGTTAAACTGCCTGAGTAAAACCTTTTGTAGATTAACAAGAGGAATATTTTTTTTATTGAATTGGAATTCACCGGCGATACCACACATAGTCTATCTTCCTTTTATAATTTAGAAGTTAAATCCATAGGTATATTCACTAATGCATCAGTTGTTTTCAAAGGTTTAAAAAATAATAGGCGTGGTTTGTCGCCGAACTTAGTAAACTCTTCTTGTTCTTGATGTTTCAATGTTTTCTGTAAGATTCTTTTTGAACCTTCATTTGAAGGGTGAACTGTAGCAACGATTTCTTTAATGTTTTTTTCTAAGACATCATTCTCACTTTCAGAAATAATGTGTTTTATAAACTTTTTCCCTAAGATTGCAATTTCAGTTCCATAACCTTTTCCCCAAAAAGATTGATCAATAATATAAGCAATTTCACCGACATTTTGATGGCCGACTCCCACATGAGAGAAATCATCTAAAGAATGTTTTATGTGGAGATAACCAATAAATTCTTGATTAGTTGAATGGTAAATTGAAAGCACCGAGAATTTGTTACCCGAGTTCCAACGATTTGTCTCATCTTGTATGAACTCTTTTACGGCGGAGGGATCCCAGGTCTTTCCTTCACCAAACATTTTTACATTTTCAGGGCTCTCTAAAAGAGTAGTATATTTATCAATTAAAAAGCTCTCTTCATCTTGATTAAGGGATCTGGCTTCTAACCTATTCGAATAAATTGTGTAATGATTCAATTTGTTTTGAATCGTTACATTACCCAATTTTTTTGATGTATAAGTTACTTGTTTCATTATTATTGTCCTCCTCGATTATTTTTATTAAACAGTGGTTCCCATCAAGGGGTTGTAATAACAGATTCGCGTCTGTATAGAGGGGTTTGAAGTAAGAATTCACTGACGTTGTGCTTCACAATATCTTTAAGGCAATGATTGTGAGCAAATACTTTGCGTTGTCGTTCAGAACTTGTCCCTGATTCTATAATCACTTTAAGAGTAGAAAAATAAGTTTGATAGTCCAATTTTTTGATATATGGTTTTAATTTTTCAAACCATTCATGGATGTCTTCGCGCATCAATTTGGTTTTACCTTCAGTATTCATTACTAATTCAGCATCCAAACCGTAACGAATGGCTCTCCATTTATTTTCTCGAGAAAGCCAATAAGGAGGATAGGCGACTGATTCAAGCCAACTTCCATTATCAGCAAACCAATGAGCAAGTGTATGAATCAAGGCAACTAAAGCAAGAGTTTCTGATAAAGAGGCTGCCCCATCACAAACACGAATTTCTAATGTTCCAAATCCAGGACTTGGTCTTAAATCCCACCATAAGTCTTTAAGCGATTTAATCGAACCGCATAATTTTAATGATTTATATAGGTGCTCAAAATCTTGCCAAGATCGTACATGATAAGGTTGACCTGCTGTGGGTAACGCTTCATAGGTAGTTGGCCTACACGAAGCAAGTCCTGTATCTATTCCTTGCCAAAAGGGAGAGCTGGAGGACAGTGCTAATAAATGAGGCAAAAAATACATAAAAAAATTGTTAAAACGAATGCAGTCTTCACCACTGGACATGCCAATGTGAACATGTAGGCCATATACGCTCATACGTCGGGTAAGCCATTGATTACGATCAATTAGCTCTTGATAACGAGTTGTAGGCGAGACTACCCAATCGGAGTATTTAGAGAAAGGGTGAGAACCGGTTGTGGAAAATAAAATCCCTAAATCCTTTGTTGCTAGTTGTAAAGAAGAGAGTGTTTTATAAAGATCATCTTCAACTTCCTGAGCAGATATGCATTTATCTGTAGTCACTTCTATAGTACTTAAATAAAACTCTTGTTTAATTTTTTCGAGATGGGCTGTAGCATTAAGTACATCAGTTGCTCTTGAGCATAAATTATAATTTTTAGAGTTAATGAGCTGGAGTTCAATTTCTACTCCTAATGTTAATACTCCATTACTATTAAAATAAATTTCTTCCTCTGTTGGAGTGCAGGTCAATTGCGATGCATCCCTGGTTGATTTTAAGAGTTTGTTAATTTGATTATCCATTCGATAATCCTCCCTTTGTTGATAATACTTGAGAATTACTAAAGTGACTGGCGTATTGAAAATTAATTTCAATATTATTTTTGAGGATACTTCTATAGTTATATTGAATACTTGGATACAATAGTTAATGCCCTTAAAAATCCATATCTGTTGATATGATTTGTATACGAAGTATTTGTCATGGTACTGGGTAAATTAGTTCATTGCAACCATTAATAGGTAAAGAATCATCCATGAGTGATATTGAGAAAAAATCGCTAGACGACAAAACAACCGCTGCTCAACAGTCAGAACAGCGTTCCAAAAGCATCATTCTTGCCTTACGAAAAATTATGCAGCAGATGGATTATCATTCCAGAAGATTAAACAAATGCTATGGCTTAACTGTCCCTCAAATAGTATGTTTGTATGAAATTTATGAAAATGGAAGGATGACCATATCTGCTCTTTCAAAAAAAATATATTTATCAATGAGCACTATTGTAGGAGTAATTGACCGACTAGAAGAAAAACAATTTGTTTATCGAACACGTGATATTCAAGACCGCCGTATTATTTATATTGATATTACAGAAAAAGGAAAAGAGTTTGTTTCTGCTGCCCCTTATCTTCTACATAATAGATTGAACGATAACCTTCAGGTTTTAACTGTAGAGGAACAAATAACGCTTGCTAACTCAATCAATTTACTAGTTGATCTTTTAAGAGATATATAAAGTTATTTTCTTAAATAAGAAAAATTGCTGCAATATTATCCATGAAAATCTTTCATTCGATGATTGCGTGCATACAGTTTTTTTACTAAGGGACCAATAGTCAGTCCTTGAATCAAGATTGAAAAAACCACCACGATATAGGTCATCATTAAGATAGCTTCAAAGCTAAATTCATTTTCTTTTCCAATTATATTGCGCAGGGAAAGCGCCAATGCTACCGAAATCCCTCCACGTAATCCACCCCAGGTGAGAATCGTGATACTATGCGGTGTAAATTTTAGTTGACGACGCATTAAAGTTAATGGCACAGCTACTGAAATCCAACGCGCGAGTAGCACCACTGGAATCGCAATTATCCCAATCAACAGATATTGTTTATTGATAGTTAGTACCAGCACTTCTAGGCCGATTAGAACGAATAGTACGGCATTTAATATTTCATCGAGCAATTCCCAGAAGGTATCCAGATGTTTGCGGGTTTTATCGGACATTGCAAACCGTCGTCCGTGATTACCAATAAGCAATCCAGCCACGACCATAGCAATGGGGGCTGAGATATGAATCCGCTCTCCTAGCGCATATCCACCCATTACAAGGGCAAGCGAGATAAGAATTTCAACCTGATAATTGTCGATGGATTTTAACAACTGGTAGGCGATATAGCCGGTTACTAATCCAAACAAGGCACCTCCAATAGCTTCTGTAATAAACAATATTAATAAATGTGAGATACTGAGTTCATGTGGGCTTGAGACAACTTCAAGAATGCCCAGAAAGAGTACAACACCTATTCCATCATTAAAGAGCGATTCTCCAGCGATTTTCATTTCTAAATTCTTAGGAGTACCTAGGGTTTTTAAAATGCCCATCACAGCAATCGGATCAGTAGGTGAAATAAGGGCGCCAAAGAGTAAACAATAAATAAAAGAAATTTGAATATTGATTAAAATGAGTAGCCAATATATTAGCAGACCTACAATGGCAGTGGAGATTAGTGTGCCGATGATGGCTAGCACCGTAATCACAATTTTTTGTTCAGCAAGTTCACTAATATTAATATGCAGCGCACCAGCAAACAGCAGAAAAGAAAGCATTCCATGGAGTAAAGTATCATTAAAATTAATCTGCTCCAAAAAAATTCTGGAACCTGAAATAATTTCAGGCCAGATAGTACCAGATACATTCAAGCACAAAGAAAGTGCTAGAGCGATGGCCATCAATCCGATTGTTGGAGGAAGCTTGAACAGTTTAAAATTAACGTAACTAAATAGAGCTGAGAGAGTGATTAGAGTTGCAATAATTTCAAAAAACGACATATACACTCCTTTATAAACTACAAATATAGATTAAGAGATATGTTTACTTATTATGTCGGACCAAAAATAAAGAAAGATTCTAAAAATCTAATTTATTTCATTTTTTTGAGCATTTCTATGCCATTAGTTTTCCAGAATCGATATAATAAAATGGTTCCAACTCCTGCAAATATTATATTGAGAATAGTTGTATAGTTAAGCTTAATCGACATTTCTACAATTTCAGCATTTCTGTGTTCTGGAATCAGGTGAAATAATTGAAATGAAAACTCTATAATTAATGAAGCTAAAACCATTGCTGTATAAAAAATAATTAAAATGATGGTCATCATTTTCAAACCATAATACTTCCAATAAATATGCAAAATAGGGATAATGAGTAAATCAGCATAAATAAATGAGACAACTCCACCGAAACTTATTCTGCCGTTCCAAAGGACGACAGCAAGAGGAACATTTCCTACCGAGCAAACGAAAGAAAAAACTGACACAACCGGACCTATCTAACTTTAGCACCACAGCTTGCGAGTAATGTTACAGACATAAACATTAATGCAGCAATTATTGTCATTTTCATCATTTCATCCTTAGAAATTTAAGTGCTATTAGCGCATTTTAACACAAGACGTATTATCAGGAGTTATACTAGCGATTGAATTAAGTAGGACCATTCATCATTTTGAAGTGGTTTAATAGATCTGTACACCCCAGTTAAGAGATAATGTACTTAAGTGGAGAAAGTAATGACGAAAAGAAA
>DAIAOV010000035.1 GCA_027437055.1 Legionella sp.
CCACTAAATGCGTCAGGATACGTAAGCTTAGTCCTTTATCAAAAGCACTAGCTTTATTTGACGATAAAACTAGGATAGCTTGTTTAATTCCCCACAAGGCATTCACTCCCTGTACAGGAGGAAGCTTTGTGTCATCATTGGAAAAAGGGATATCTATGTAATGCAAATTATCAAACCAATGAACATCCTTTTTACGAATTTGATCTAACCATGCTGATGCAGCAACGAAGCTTGAACTAGGTGAAAATGAGTCTAAATAATGATTATAATCCTCACACATTTTCTTGGCTTGAGGCGTCAAATGATCATAAGCAATTTGCACAACCAATTGATGCCCCAGCGCATTCCAAGCATAGCTGTGACATGCCAAGAAAAATAATATGGAAATATAAACGATACGAATCATTATTAGCCTAGGTATGGAGACCATGCTGGCTCTTGAACATCACCTTCTCGAGCAGGAAGTCTCATCCTTATTCTTCCATCTATAGACACTATACCCAACACCCCTTTATCTTGATAGTGAGTCGCATACAATACCAAACGACTGTTAGGTGACACTGAAGGTGATTCATCACGACCAGAGAAAGTTAAGTTGGAAACAGGACCACCACTAGCGCTTTGTAAACCAATATTAAACTGTCGATCCTCTCTGTGTAGCATTACTATATTTTTCATGTCAGGAGTATAAGAAGCCCGGGCATTATAATTTCCCTCAAAAGTCACACGAGATATTTGGCCATTAGCTAATGACAAGCGATAGATTTGTGGTGAACCACCTCGACCAGAAGTAAATAATAGACTCTGTCCATCAGGAGAAAAGCGTGGTTCAGTATCAATTGAATCACCAAAAGTTAATTGTTTCATGGTGCCGTTACTGACGTCCACATTATAAATTTTTGGAGTACCACTTTTAGAAAGTACAACTGCTAAATGACGTCCGTCAGGAGACCAAGCAGGAGCACCATTAATCCCAGGGAAACTAGTAATCAAACGACGCTGTCCTGTCTCAACGGAAACAGTAAATATCTGAGCACGTTTTTTCTCAAAAGAAACATAAGAAATTTCTCTGCCACTAGGAGACCATGAGGGCGACATAATGGGTTCAGGTGAAACAAGTAAGCTTTGAGGATTATGTCCATCAGCATCAGCGACCTCTAGAGAATAACGTGTTCTCTGAGCATTTCTTTGTACTGAAATATAGGCAATACGAGTGGAAAATATACCACGCTCCCCAGTCAGTTTTTGGTAAACTTCATCACTGATATGATGAGCTAGTGCTCTTATTTCATTAGAATTAATTTGGTACGTTTTTGAAAGAAGAGTATTTCCATTAGCCACTGCATCAGCCAATTTGAAGCTCACTTCATAACGGTTCCCTACCCTATTAACGTTACCAGTAACCACACTATCTGCACCTAGTTGTCGTAGAGCACTTATTGACGATTGGGCATTTGCTCCATCAGGACCAGAGACAATTTTAAATTGGCCAGATAAGGTCAGGTCATTTTGAATAACCTGTGCGATCTCTTGAGCACCTGCATCAGAACCAAATGAATTGATTGCTATAGGTAAAGCTGAATTAATCCCTTGTGTTAGCTCCAGATCAAGAGCAAATGCCTGATTAATAAATAATAATAAAAATAATGTAATAAATCGGTTCATCACGAGAGTTACCCCCTAACTTGTTCTGGACGAACGGTTAAACTGATATCACGAAACAAATTGAATGTTTCTGTGTCTGTAGGCACTGGTAGTGGTGAGGCTTTTCTGATAGCGCTTTCTGCTGATCTATCAAGTAAAGGATCTCCACTACTGCTAATTAAATTGAGCGCTAAAACATCCCCAGTTGGAGACAAACGGATCCTGAATTTACACTCTAAATGACTGTCTACATTTTCAGGCAAAATCCAATTTTTCCCAATTGCATTAACAATAAGTGCTTTATACTTATCAACCTCACCAGCTATTCGCGCCTGATTTTCAGCATTCAGTCGTGCTTGTTGTGCAGCTGCTGCTTGCTCCTGCTTTTTCCTTTCACTATCCGCTTTTGCTTGCTCGGCAGCCGCTTTTTCAGCCTTTAACTTTTCAGCATGTTCTCGCTCTGCTTTAAGTTTATCGGTTTTAATTTTTTCCTCTGCCTTTTTCTTATTAAGTTCTGCAAGTTTTTTAGTTTCCAACTCCTGTTGTTTTACTAATTTTTCTTTTTGCTTTTTTAATTCCTCTATATGCTTCGCTTCTAAAGCCTTTTGTTCAGCAAGCTGTTTTAAGCGTTTTTTCTCTTCTTCTGCTTGCTTTTTGCGAGCAATAGCAATTTTATTAGCTTCTTCCTTTAATTTAGCAATATTTTGCTGTTCTTTTATTCGTTGTTGCTTGGCCTGTTGGAGTTGGCGCTCAAGAGCTCTCTGCCTATTTATCTCTGCCCTTTGTTTTTGCTCACGTTCTTGTTTTAAGCGATTAACTGTGTCCATCACCTCTTTATTATCAATACTCACTGCTTTAACTACTTCCTGTTGAGGCGTAGCTACAATAGGTAATTGCATGCCTGGTGTATTCTTAGATTCCATGGTAAGAACTGGTTTACTCGCTGAATTATCCGTCAAAAGGATAACTACTAAAAATAAATGAAGTCCTAAAGCAAAATAAAAAGCTTTTCGGTAACTGGGTGTACTAATCATGCCTGCCCCTCTGCAGCTTCGTGTTCTGAATCAGTTAACAATCCAACTTGTTCAGCACCTGCTTGTTTCAGTAAAGCCATAGCCTGCACCACTTTACCGTAAGCAACGCCTTGATCTCCTTTAACTAATACATTTAATTTCTGGCCAGATTGTTTGGCTAACTCAAGTTCCGCAGCAACTCGAACAACGAGAGCTTGGGCCTCTATAGGATCTGCAGGTGTACTACTTATATTAAGAAAATAGGCCCCTTGTTGGTTCACTGAAACAATAATAGGCTCTCTATCCGCTGGTTGAAGGTTTTGACTCGCTGCTTTAGGTAAATCAACAGTAACACCTTGAGTTAGCATAGGTGCAGTAATCATAAAAATAACGAGTAGAACCAGCATCACATCAATATAAGGCACAACATTAATTTCAGAAATAGGCGCTTCTCGTTTAACCTTTGGTCTAATCATTTAGATTTTATCCTCTTGCCGCGCTAGAAGTTTGTTGCTCGATTAGAGAGATTAACTCTTCTTGAAACAAATCAAATCTATTTAATAATGCATTAGCTCGCGCTGTATATCGGTTATAAGCTATAACAGCAGGTATTGCCGTAAATAAACCTAAGGCTGTTGCAACTAGAGCTTCAGAAATACCTGGAGCCACCATAGCTATAGTCGCTTGTTGGGCATGCCCCAAAGCCTGAAAAGAAGTCATTATACCCCATACTGTACCAAATAATCCCACATAAGGTGAAATAGAACCAACTGAGGCAAAAAATGGCAAATGTTGCTCTAATTTTTCTGCTTCTTTTGCATGACTAATTTGCATTACACGCTGAATAGGCTCAATACTTACAGCCCCTTGCTTTCTTGCTCTCACAAACTCTCTAAAGCCAGCATGAAAAATTGCAGCCATACCTTGTTTTTCTTCGGCATTGCTATCGATATCGGCATAAAGCTTACTTAAGTCACCACTATCCCAGAATCTTCTATTAAATGCATCAGTCAGCTGTTTTTTACGATTAAAAAACCATGCTCTTTGAAAAATTAAGGTCCAAGACACTATTGACGCAATCAGCAGTAACATCATTACTGATTTAACTACTAAACCTGCTTGCATAAAATACATCAACACATTTGCTTGATTACTCACCGTTGTCTCCACTATCAAAATCTATATAATAGTTCATTTATTAGCCATTTAACTTAGGCAATTGTTGTGGCTTTAAGTCACCATTAACGCATACTGCATGAAGTTGAGCTTCACATACTAATCGTCCATACTGATTGGTCACAGTTTGATCAAACATAAAGCTGCATGCCTTTATATTTTTCACTTGCGTCATTATTGTTAATACATCATCTAATTTTGCTGGATAAAGATATTTAATTGTTATTTCTCTAATCGCAAATAAAACATCACGCTTTATCAATTCACTTAAAGTCCAATTATTACTTCTTAGTAATTCGGCTCGCGCTCTTTCTAAATAGCGTAAATAATTAGCATGATAAACGATTCCCATAAAATCGACATCTTCTGCATAAACTCTAATGATATGTTGCTGTTCCGTTATAAAACTCATGTATTATTCCACTTCGGCCATGTTTAAACCAAAATGCTCATAAGCTCGTGAAGTCGCCATTCTACCTCGTGGTGTGCGCATAAGGAATCCTTGTTGTATTAAAAAAGGCTCTAAAACATCCTCTATTGTACCTTTTTCCTCGCCTATAGCCGCAGCTATACTGTCAACGCCTACAGGACCACCACCAAAATGCTCTATCACCGCCATTAATAACTTCCTATCCATAAGGTCAAACCCCATTGGATCTATATCTAGCATTTCTAAAGCTTTTTGAGCAATATCCATACTGATTATGCCACGACCTTTTACTTCTGCATAATCTCTAACACGTCTTAATAATCGATTGGCAATTCGTGGTGTACCTCTAGAACGTCGTGCAATTTCTCTAGCACCTTCTGGTTCAGTTGGTACATGAAGTAATTGAGCCGATCGGGACACTATTTGTGTCAATGAATCAACAGAATAATACTCCAATCGTTGCACGATACCAAATCGGTCCCTCAATGGAGAAGTTAATAAACCAGCTCTAGTTGTCGCGCCAATTAAGGTGAAAGGAGGTAGTTCCAATTTAATAGAACGAGCGGCAGGCCCCTCTCCTATCATAATATCTAACTTATAGTCTTCCATTGCAGGATAAAGAATTTCTTCTATTACAGGACTTAATCGATGTATTTCATCAATAAATAAGACGTCATTTTGCTGTAAATTAGTTAATATAGCAGCAATATCTCCTGCTCTTTCAATCACAGGACCGGAGGTTTGTCGAATATTCACCCCCATTTCGTGGGCGATGATGTTTGCAAGAGTAGTTTTTCCTAAGCCAGGAGGGCCAAAAACAAGGACATGATCCAATGCGTCATTTCTTTTTCTGGCTGCATTAATGAAGATTTGCATTTGTGTGCTAACAGCCTCTTGTCCAATATATTCAGATAGACTTAAGGGCCTGATTGCTCTATCGATAGCTTCTTCTGAGGCAACACTTTGGGTACTGATTAAGCGATCACTTTCCAGCATAATAATTTTTATAGATTTACCCGAATAAACGCATTTTAACATATGTTTTTTTAATCGCAGCTGTTTCTTTGGCGATTTATCGAATAAATCTGAATTTAAGGTATTAATAGAGCGGTACATTGACGATTGCTACACGTTGCCCCAGATAAAATTTCTATCACTTGAGCCACCCAATTTTTAGTGTCTTCTCTAACTAAAGTATTGATACGTCCATAGATATTTTTATTCATTTTACAGTGAAGTATTTTTGCTAAATCCTTAGTACATTGAGTTGAAAAATAAGCTCTATCCTTAGTAAAAGTTTTTATTTTATTGTCAACCAGTAATTTACCAAATGGGATTTTACCCTCCAAAATATTTGTGATTACATTATTTGGCAATTCATTAAAATTGATGGTTATAAAAGCCAACTCAACCGTGAGCACTTTTGATTGCTCTGGCTTTGGACTTTTCTTATTTTTCATTTTTTCTTTATTCAGAATCATATAGATAGCTCTAGAATAGCTATTATTCTTATAATTTTGTTTCGCATAAATACTCTTAATTTGGGGAACACGTTGGTAATATTGTTCTATACCTAAGGTCATTAACGGTTGAGTAAGTAAAAAATTATAGGGTATTGGTAAGGAATCCTTATTTACTTCGACACCAGCTAGTTTTTTAATTTTTAAGAAAACCGACAAATCATCCATTCTCTCCCGAATTACTGCTGATTGCGCCTCGCTAGAGGCCGAGAACACAGGATAAAGTGAGACTAATAATTGGATTATTGATAAATAAAAAAAAATTTTCTTATCACTTGTTCGATTCCTTATAAGCACTTAATGAAGCGAGGCGCTGAATTCTTCAAAAAGCTATCTAGAATGACCAATATAACTGATTAATAATTTTCTAGCACGAAATATTCTCGATCTTACTGTACCTATGGGACAATGCATCTTCTTGGCTATATCTTCATAAGTAGATCCTTCAAATAGATACATGCCATAACAGATACGCAAATCTTCCGAAAGTCTTGAGATAGCTGATTCTATTTGCTCGCCAAACTCGATATTAATTAATGTATATTCTGGAGAGCTTCCTACGCTTGTATATTGTTCATCCTTAATATATTGCTTCTCAGAATCCATTCTTTGATTAATCGATCTAAAATAATTTTTAATCGTATTCTGTATGATTTTATATAACCATGTTGAAAACAAGCTTTCTTCTTTGAAATAATCTAAATAACGATATACTTTAAGCAATACATCCTGTGATAGATCATTGACGCTAGCTTGATCATGAATATAGAAATAAATAATCTGTTGAATTTTATGATGATAGCGGCCTAGCAGAATATTATAAGCATTAATATTTCCATTTTGTGCTAATCCAACTAATTGCTCATCGCTGTAAGAAGCTTGAATATCCATAAATTTTCTCTTTCATTCATCATTATCTATTGTTTTAATAATTAACTACACGGAACAAAAAAGAGCCGAATGAATTATTATTATTCGTATTGTATTATTATATACTAATTCATGGCTGTTTTGAGATGGACAAACCGCAATTGAGACTTAGGTATTTGATCATTAAATAAAATAATTATTTTTTTCGTTTCTCTATGAGACAGTTCTATAAGTTGAAATAACACGTTATGAATCAGAATTGAAGCTTCATCATATTGCTGTAATACACCATTTTTAGTTACTAAATGCCATCCAGAGTTATTCCATCTAATTTCTTTAATTGATACGCATGGACTCTGATACTGAAAATCCATTTTTAATTGAATTAATATCAAACAAAATAAAAAAATATTAATCATTAAATTAATAGAGCTGAAATACAACAATAAAATTGTAACTAAGTAGAGTACTAGAACTAATCGAAGATAACTCTTTGATTTTCCAATTTTAATTATTATTTCGGATGATAGTAACAATTGTGCTTAGCTCTTCGTCTTGCGGATCTTCATGCCCCATTAACCAGGAAAAGAGCTCCGGATCAGTACAGCTTAATAATAAATCAAAGGCTTTTATCTCCTCTTTAGTAAGCTTATGAAGACCACTCTCCATAAAACGTTGCAAAATAAGATCAAGCTCCAACATTCCACGTCTACAATGCCAGGAAAGTCTGGCCTTTTCTTTTGCATCTAACATCGATATCCACTCGTTAATTAATTTACGGGCTGTTTAAAATCGATTGAAAACAACCCAAGCTCAATAATAAAAAGATTGTTTTTTACAACACTAAACCTATTATTTGATGATTAAATTTCGTATAAATACGGTCATTTTGTTGAATAAATCTCATTTCTAAAATTATCACAATTTAGACCTCCAAATGATACACTACTCATCTTTAAACGAAAACCATGTATTTATTATGAAGAAAATATTTGAGCATACGATTAATTCGCGGATTTTGACTACATATAATTCTATTGAGAATGAATTAAAACTTGATACAAAAAGAAACTATTTATTTGATTTGTCTTATTTGACTGTTCTTGATGTCCTTGGTGATAATTCCTTAGATTTTCTTCAAGGACAATTAACCTGTGATGTACGTTTAATTTCAGATATTCAAATGCTTCAAGGAATACAATGTAATCTTAAAGGTCGCATTCTAGCATTATTAGATGTCATTCTATGGAAAAATTATAATCTTATCCTGTCTGCAGATATAGCAGAATCGACACAAACTTCTTTAAATAAAACTGCTCAACTATCTAGAGTATCCTTACAAAGAAATAGTGATTTAAAGATTTGGGGATTTTATTTACAAAACAATAGTGATCTAATCCCTGATAAAACCTTTTTACCTAATAATTTATACGCTCAAGCCCAGACCCCTGACTATTGTTATTACCATTTAGGTAATGGATTTTATATTTTTATAATTCAGGCAGAAATTGAAGAAAAATTTTGTAAGTCGTTCAAGGAACGTGATCAATTATTAGGTTCTTTAACCTGGCATACTTTAAGGCTACATCAACGACAATTTGAGATCTATCCAGAGTCTCGAGGCTTATTTTTACCACACCGCTTAGGTCTACACCAAACACAATATATCAGTTTTAATAAAGGCTGTTATAAAGGTCAGGAAATCATCGCTCGAACACATTATAAAGCGACCATTAAACATGAACTGAATCTCTATATAATTCAATCCGAGCATAGAGTTCATTCAGGTCAAAAGGTGCTAAAAGTTGATGAAGAGGTAGAATTAGGTGAATTGATCGACTATTCCCCACTTGGAGATAAGTGTTATTTGATTGCTGTTAGTATTCTGAAGCAGGCGCCGCAAATTGTACGTCTAGAGGGTCAGAGTCAGTCTATATCTTTAGAGAAAGTATAAAAAGTGTTGGGGCAAAATGCCCCAACTGCCTATTCTTAGTTAATCGACTTTACCTGGTAACATCCTTTTCAGAACATTATCTTTATCAATAAAATGATGCTTTAGAGCGCCCAGCACATGCAAAGTTATAAATGCAATTAAAATCCAAGCGATTAGCTCATGGTACTTACCCATCAGCTCTGATAAAGATTGATTTTCCCCAACCCAAGGTAATGGGGCTTTAAGTAAACCAAAATAAACAGGTATTCGGCCTCCTGCAACAGACATAATCCATCCACTTAGCGGCATAATAAATAGAAGGAGATAAAATCCATATTGTACAAAACGGGATAATATTTTTTCCCATAGTTTCATAGTACTAGGTAAATCCGGCTTTGTTGAAATACGCATCCAAATAAAACGTACTATCATTAGAAAAAAAATAGTGATTCCTGTTGATTTATGTAACATATAAGCAGTCCCTGCAAACCGTTCAGGAATGCTATCAAGGAAAAAACCTACTGTTAACATTATGATTACCGCTAATGCGATAACCCAATGAAATAACTTGCTTAATGGTGTATAGGTTGTTGACAACTTATTGGACATAACTCACGCTCCATGATGAAAATAATACTGTATGACTCAAGATTTTAGGGTGATTTGATCCAGAGTTCTACTTTTAGGTTTCTTTATTTTTTAGAAATAAACCATGCCACTCTATAGTTTAAAATGGCATGGATTTTAATGGGATTTAATCAACTTTTTCTAACTTTGCATGAGACTGCAATGTTGTCTGAGTCAAATCGAGCAGCTCTCTAATTGCTACAAAAAACATTGTATAATTTAAAACACTACTTGCTTTTAAATCAGTTAATATGAATCTCCATCGCTCAATTAGTGCTTCATGAAATTCGCCCCATGCCCCTAGGCGAGTTTTTAGATCTTTATTCTTTCCATTATCGCTTAAAATACCAGCAGTTAATTGGCGTTGCTGCCAATCTAAATCATCACGTAGTGCTTCTCTCGATAATGACTCCCAATGATTTTCAGTAGGATGAACAATGATCTGCGTTCTGATCCATGATAAATCAAGAAACTCACCAATACCATAATAAACCTCTGCCACCTTGGCCACTTTCAGGTCATGTGTATGAGCAATTTCGATAATATCTGGTGCAGCAAATAATGCACGCGTCACAGTTAACTCATGAGCTAACGCAGATGGAATTCCAGCATTAATACGCTCTTCATAATGCCCATCAAAGTGATTTCGATCTTCTTCACCAAAAACAGCAGGCATGGATTTTTTAAGTTCAACCACACCTTGAGAATAAAGCTGTATCGTACGACCTATATCCAATGATCTTCTTTGTGAACGTAAAAACCAACGTGTTACTCTTCTTGAAAGCCGAACATAAAGCATCATCATATCAACTTGCATTTGTGCGCTGATTTTAGTTCCTAACTCTTCTATCTGCTTCCATATTGACTCTAAATCAAGAACTGTTCGTGCGATCATGTACGCTTTTACGATAGCAGAAACAGGTGCTCCAGTTTCATCTTGTAATCTATAGACAAAAGTAAAGCCCATCTCATTGACAATAATATTGCTTAATCTTGTGGCAATAATTTCTCGCCTTAAAGGATGATCTTGCATCTGCTTGCTAAAGCGCTCTTGCAAAGGCTTAGGGAAAGCACTGACCAGTATCTGATTCATATAATTTTCTTCAGGTACATCTGATGCAAGTATTTGCTCTTTCAAAATAGTTTTGCTGTAACACATCAATACAGCAATTGCTGGGCGACCAAGACCATATCCTTTTAATTTGCGCTCCAATAAAGCTTTCTCATCTGGTAAAAATTCAAGGTTTCTATCGATCTTACCTGTACGCTCTAATTCATTAATATAGCGGCTTTGCAACTCAAGTGAACGTAACGCTTGAGAGTCAGATAAGCTAATCGCTCTTGTTTGTAAAAAGTTATCTCTAAGTACTAATTTGGCTACTTCATCAGTCATTTCACTCAAAAGCTCATTTCTTTGTTTTGGTGTTAAATCACCAGAAGTAACTATAGTATCTAATAAAATCTTGATATTAACTTCTTTGTCAGAGCAATTAACTCCACCAGAGTTATCAATGAAATCCGTATAGACCATGCCGCCTTGCAAAGTATACTCAACACGTGCTAACTGAGTTAGACCTAAGTTACCACCTTCGCCAACAACCTTACATCGTAGCTGCTTCGCATTGACACGAGTCGCATCGTTAGTTCTATCACCGACGTTTGCATTACTTTCTGCACTGGCTTTTACATAAGTACCGATACCACCGCTCCACAATAAATCTACTTTTGCTTTTAAGATGGTTCTGATCAACTCATTGGGCTCAATGCTGTCTTGTTTCAAGCCAAAGGCTTTTTTCATTTCAGCACTTACAGGTATGGACTTTGCGCTGCGATTAAATACGCCCCCCCCTTTGGAGATGAGCTTTTTATCGTAGTCAGTCCAAGATGATCTGGGTAGTTTAAAAAGACGCTCTCTCTCTTTAAAACTCTTCTCAGCATCTGGATTAGGATCAACAAAAATATGAATATGGTTAAATGCACCAATTAATTTAATGTGCTTAGATAACAACATGCCATTACCAAATACATCGCCTGACATATCACCTATACCCACTACAGTAAAATCATCATTTTGTATATCTATATTTAATTCATAGAAATGACGTTTTACTGACTCCCATGCCCCTTTAGCAGTAATACCCATCTTCTTATGGTCATAACCAACTGAACCACCAGAAGCAAAAGCATCACCGAGCCAGAAGCCATACTCTAATGAGATTGAGTTGGCAATGTCTGAAAATGTAGCTGTGCCCTTATCAGCAGCCACTACAAGGTATGGATCATCTTCATCATAAGATATAACACTCTCAGGTTTGACTATTCCACCTTCTTTATAATTGTCTGTAATATCCAATAATCCACGAATAAATAATTGGTAACAAGCAATACCTTCTGCCAATATTTCTTCTCGTGTTCCGTTAACTGGTAAATGTTTAGGAACAAAGCCACCTTTAGCACCGCTAGGTACAATAACAGAATTTTTTACCTGTTGTGCTTTCATTAAACCAAGAATTTCAGTACGGAAGTCTTCTCGTCTATCAGACCAACGTAATCCTCCACGAGCAACCTTACCGCAGCGTAAATGAACACCTTCAAAGCGAGGTGAGTAAACAAAAATTTCAAACATAGGATGAGGCTTAGGTACGCCAGGAATATTTTTACTACTAAGTTTGATAGATATATAATCTTTAAATTTACCTTCTTTATCTACCTGATAAAAATTAGTCCGTAATGTAGCACTAATAGCATGGACATATTGTCTAATTATTTTATCTTCATCAAGATTTGAAACATTATCAAGATCCATTAATATTTCATCGGCTAATGCTTCAAAAGCCTTTTCTCTGTTATAGCCTACATCCTTAGGATTACAACGTATTTCAAATAGTCTTACTAATTTTTTAGCAATAGTAACATTATTATTTAAAGCCATTTCCATGTATTCTTGACTAAAAATAGAGCCTATTTGTTTAAAATATTTAGCATAGGTACGTAATATGGCTACTTGGCGCCAATCCAATCCGGCAGCTAATACTAACTGATTAAAGCCATCATTCTCAGCTTTTTCGAACCAAACTTCCGCAAATGCATTTTGGAATAGTTCTTTTATTTCATCCAACTGGAATTCTGAATCCCTAGTATATTGCATCGCAAAATCATTAATCCAAGTTACCGAACCGTCTTCAAATTTCAATACGTAAGGACGCTCACTGATTGCTCTTAGTCCAAGATTTTCTAATATAGGTAATACATCAGATAAAGGAATAGTTGTTCCATGTTGATAGACTTTCAGTCTGAAGCTATTTGCTGATTCGTCTAAAGGTCTGTAGAAATTAATACCTAAAGACTCTTCTGGCGTAAGCATTTCTATATGCCTAATATCATATACTGCTGTTCTTGGCGTAAAATTATCACAATAAGAAATAGGAAAGGCATCTCGATAATGCGCGAAAAGAGCATTAGCTTGTTCTTCACCATAAGCATCATATAAATGGTGTTGCAAATCATCAGTCCAAGAACGGCCAATCTCAATGAGTTTTTTCTCAATTTCTTTTATGTCATATTCAGGACAGTTTTTAGGATCTACTTTGACGATAAAATGAATTCGTGCCAAAACAGACTCTGGGAACAATGTTGAGAAGGTAATTTCTTCTGCGTTAAAACTGTCAGCCAAAATCTTCTGCATGGCGTATCTTAATTCTGTGTTGTACCGATCTTTGGGTACAAAAACGAGGCAGGAAATAAAGCGTCTGTATACATCCATGCGCGCGAAAAGACGAATACGTTTTCTTTCTTGCATGTAGAAAATACCCATACATATTTCTAATAATTCATCTTCAGAACCTTGGATGAGATCATCTCTTGGTAACGTTTCAAGAATATTAAGTAGGACCTTACCTGAATGACTACGAGGATTTAGTCCTGAATTTTCCATAATTAATGCCACTTTATGGCGCAAAAAGGGTATATGCCTTGGATTAGTGTGATAAGCAGCTGAAGTATATAGGCCAATAATTCGTCGCTCGCCTATGACTTCGCCTTTAGCATTAAAACGTTTTATACCAATATAATCAGTATATGCATCTCTATGAACGCTCGCCAAAGTATTTGTTTTGGACATAACCAGAATACGTGGAGAAAGAGTTAGCTCTTGTGCCTCAGGAGTCATAGCAGAGATACTACGCGCACTCGATTTGCTTAAATCATCACGTAATACTCCTAGTCCAGTGTGAGGAATGGCTTGTAAAATAGTTTCCTTACCTTTTGCAATTAATTCATAATCGCGCATACCTAAAAAAGTAAAATGATGATCTTCAATCCAATTTAAAAAGGCTTTGGTTTCTTCTACTTCATTAGGCTCAATTACCTTAGGCACATTATCCAGCTGAATTATTGCTTCCCTAACTTCAGCTCTCATTTTATCCCAATCTTCATAAACGACTCTATTGTCCTCAAGAACTCGTTCAAAACTTCTATGCAATTCATCCAAGATTTTAGGATCAGTTTGCCTATCTATTTCCATAAATATAGGAGCTTCCTGTATTGCTCCATTAGTATCAACATTTTTGCCTTTTGGTAACACGCCACATACGTGATTGTTTTTATCTCTTTTTACTTTAATACCGCCCATATGAATAATAAGATGGGATGCTAAGCCCATTCTATTGATTACCATACGCATGGAATCGACAATAAAAGGCATATCATCGCATATGAGTTCAACAACAGTATGTGTTGTTTGCCAACCATGCCGTTCAAAATCAGGATTATAAATTCTTATTTTTGTCTCGTGAGGTTTACGTTCACTAATTAAAGACCAGAAATTAACTACTGCACCATAAAGATCGTCGACATCCCAGTTCTCTAAATCTTCCAATGCCACTGTACTATAGAGTTGTTTAGCAAATTCAGCGCAAAACTCTGCTTGATCTCCAGCCATAGAATGTTTAATTTTATCTACAACGCTGTTGACTATAACGTCTTTACCCTCTTCAAATTTATAGGACATTCATTTACCCCGTCAGTTTTGTTCATGCTCTGCAGCATTAATTATTATTAATAATTATCCTAGAAAATACATTTCAAAGCTACTACAGCTGATACTGTATTCATCCTAAACACATATATCTGGTTCGCTACGCGTTGAATTGATTGTTCCAAGATTATTGAATGTATACTAAAGTTTCTGATGTTACCCAGTCCCCTAAGTAAATAACTTCTTCATTATTCATACGAATGCAGCCGTGAGAACCTGGTTTCCCTAGTACTGCTATATCAGGGGTGCCGTGAATGTAAATATATCGCTCCAGCGTATCCACATCACCACCTTTATTTCTTCCTGGCTCTAAACCATCCAGTTGGACTATTCGTGTCAATATCCAATCTCTATCAGGATATTGAGTAGCGAGTTCTTCTGTATATAATTCACCAGTCCATTCTCTACTAACCAATACACTATTAATCGAAAGCTGTAGTCCAATTATAGAGTGGACTTTATGCCAACCTCTAGGAGTGCACTCACTATTCTTTTTTTCGCCTACTCCATTTTTCGCTGTGGAAATAAGATAAGTCGAAACTAAATTATCGTTTTCGAAACAAGTCATTTCCTGTTTAGCTGTAGAGATAAAAATTATTTTCGTACATTGGTTCATATGTTAATAAATTACAGGATAATAAAATCCCTTATTTTCGGGAATTATACCATCCCCCCATAATTTAGCACCTTGTTTAATGGATTTTTTCTACATCCTACAAATGAGTTTCAGAATGAGAATACAAAGTAACTAGCCAGACTAATTAAGGAATTATCAATTTATGAATTAATAGTTTGAATTTCAACCAATTCCTCTCTAAAAAATAGATGCCTTTCAAGTTTAGGGTACACAGAACGCGGTATTTTGGCTAAAGTTACTAACTCTCCTTGCACTTTACTTTTGATTGTTGTTACTATTTTCAAATTTGATATTACATGTAAGTTAAAGTACATGCGGTAAAATCAATAAGTTAATAGTTAATGGTAATTAATGTGAGTTAAGATTAAGTAACGTTAGGATAATTAATGAACCAAATTAAGCCACACTTCCATCCACTTCATTACCTCGCTGCCTGGGGGGTTCATTTATTTACAGCTAGCGCAGCATGTATTGGCGTTTTTACTTTATACAAAATATACCAGCACGAATATATTTTTGCTTTATGGCTTATGGCTATTACTGTTTTTATTGATGCAGTTGATGGAAGCCTTGCCCGTTTAGTACATATAAAAAACATTCTACCGAAAATTGATGGTGCATTACTCGATAATATTGTTGATTTTGTAAACTATGTGATTACACCTTGCTTTTTCTTGCTAGTAAAACCAGATATGTTACCTTCTGAATATTCTATATTCATTATTTCTGCAATTACCATTACCTCGTCATATCAGTTTTGTCAGTCAGATGCTAAAACCCCAGACCATTTTTTTAAAGGATTCCCTTGTTATTGGAATATTGCTGTGTTTTATATGTATATACTACACACATCAATGAGCTTTAATGCTGTTTTGTTATCTTTATTTTGTATCTTAATTTTTGTCCCAGTAAAATATGTTTATCCCTCTAGATTAGATTACCTCACTGATTCCAAATTATTGAAGATACTCATGCATTGCTGCTCTTTGATTTATGCTATCAGCTCAGCTTGTTTACTCATTTTTTATCCTCAAACGGATAAATTATGTCTTATCTTGTCGTTAGGCTATATAGGCATGTATTTATTTTTAAGTTTTTACAGAACATATTCTCCGCTAATTAAGGCTAAAATTACTGCAAATCGAGAATAAGTGCCCTATTTTTTCGTTCTAGGATAGACTTTAGAGATTTTATGATTAAAATAGTGCCCAAATTTAGTTTCACGAGGTTATTATGTCTTTATTTAGTCAGATTAATAAATCAGTGCTTTTATCTATTGTATTAATTAATACCGTTAATGCTAACTCATCATTTCCTCGAGGTTGTGAAGTGACTGGTTTCGGATATAACCAGAATTACTTGATTTTAAATGAAACTGGGCAGCAATCTTATTATCTAATACAAAACAGATCGGACAGTAAAATTGAACTAGAACGGCATGAAACAGGCGATACGTTTATGAGTCCTCCTTTACAGGCAACTCTTTCGCCACAAAACTGGGCGGCCTTTGCATCAGATGTACGGAATTTATATTTCAAATGCTATAAGCACGTTGATGAAAACACCGCTCTTGTTGATTGTCGCGATGTATTAGAAATCTGCCAATATCCACGAGTAAAATTTGCTTTAAGTAACATGGGCAATTACTGGATTTCCGCAGATAAATCTCAAAATGATATAATCCAAGATTCGGTAGCAAAAGGTATTTATTTAAAATGGTGATCAGTGTCTAGTATTATTTATTCAATTAATAAATATATAGCATTAGGAATTATAGGTGCCCTGATTACTTTATACGGGTATGGACAGGATTCCCCTCAAACGTACTATATTATTGGTTCTTTTGCGCTACTTGTAACTGCTATTCATTATAAATTACTCTATTTCATTGCATTAGAGATTATTCTTGCTGCAGGGCACTTAGCGATACTGCTTGATGTAGGTCGTTATACGCAAATGGCTCTGCCTGTTCTTCTTTGCCTTCAACTTCTGATTTTCTATCTAATGATTGGCAAAGAAAATAGTATTTTTTTATTGACTGGCATTATCGGAATTGCCCTTCATTCTATTGGATTTACTTACGAGAACCAATGGATTTTCTTTTCAGGTAGTTCACTTATTGCAATATATGCATACCATAGTGCATTTAAAGGAAGTTACCCTTCCTATATTTGGGCTATTTTAAATACGGTGTTCGCTTTATTGGTTTTATATAAACTTTTTCTTTAAACTTATAAGGTGTTAAATATGAGCAAAACGGCATCAACAATGCTTCCCTTAGGAACAATGGCACCACATTTTGAATTACCTGATGTAGTTACACGAAGACAAGTAAAACTAAACGAATCATCTAATTATGTTGCCACCGTTTTAATGTTCATTTGCAACCATTGCCCTTACGTCAAGCATGTAAATTCTGAACTCACTAAACTGGCTAATGACTACATGCCAAAGAAAATTCGTTTTTTAGCTATTAGCTCTAATGATGTAGAGAACTATCCTGATGATTCTCCAGACAATATGCGCATTGTGGCAAAACAAGAACATTACCCTTTTCCCTATCTCTATGATGAAACTCAAGAGGTTGCTAAAGCTTATAATGCAGCTTGTACTCCTGATTTTTATATTTTTGATGAAAATCTCTCTTTGGTATATCGCGGTCAATTAGACGACTCTAGACCAGGAAATAATATACCTGTTTCAGGGCACTGCATTCGTGAGACGTTAAATTGCCTTTTAAATAACAAGCCTGTGGACGAAGAACAAAGCCCCAGTCTTGGCTGTAATATTAAATGGAAATAAGTTTAACGCAATTTTAAGCTATAAAAAAAGTAAGCTTTCTTGCTTACAATTTAAAGATACAAGCCTGGGTGAAGGCGTAGCCGTAACCAGGGAGCGAAACATGATTCGATCCCTGGTTACGCTTCGCCGTGCTAACCCAACCTACAAATTACCTTAAATTCATTAAGTTCCGTTGTCTGAACACTAACTAAAAAGGCCTCTTTATGAGGCCTTTTTATTGCAGATTATTTTAACCTGCTAAAGCTGATACTAATGACGGCATTTCTAAGCCCAAAACTTCATTATTATCTAGTTCTGCCATTTGCACTTTAATTTCCTTTTCTATCGCTTTCAAATTAGAACTAATTTCACCCAATTTCTTAGATGATGTAGTTTCTGGAGTACTAAAGAAAGTCCCAATATAGGTTTTTCTCTCAACAATCAGCAAAGGTAAAGAAACTACTGTCACTGTAGCAAGAACCCCAACAAGAACACCTAAAAAGCCTTTGAGAATAAGAGGAATTGAGGAGTGCCATAAACCACGATGCTGGCTAAACTCTTCTGCTGCTTCCTCTATACTGCCTCTGCAAAACTCTTGAAATTTCTGAAAACCAGTAAGAGTAGGTGCATTGAAAAATGCTTTAGCATCTTCTAATTTATAATGCAAATTAAGAGCAGCTTGTGCGACTTTTTTATAGTTATCATCATCGTCTGCCTTTTCATACAGCTCAGAAATAACAGTACCAAGCTGTTCCAGTAAGCTGTCGAACGCCACTTTTTGGACAACTAACGCGTCTGCTAATTTTCTGATATGCTCTTGTTCCTTCTTTATACGTTGCTCTTCTTCACGCTTTTGTTGACTTAGCTTTTCTCCTTCGCTTACTACTGTAGATGTAATAGTCAATCGCGCCCCATTTTCTAATGGATGTACGTTCCCATCACCACCAGCGAGCAAGTTTAATGCTACTGGATTATTCACTAAACACTGGTCAACTACAGTAATAACAGTTCCTCCCTCTGGGAGGCGATTTGGATTAAGATGACTGTTATAATAGTTGGCGACCGCTCCACTTTTTAATCCTGGTATCTGATTCAAAGTAGTCAGAATAGCACCTACCCCTTCTACAAGGGTTAACATTTGTTCAGGAGTGACCTCAACATTAGTTTGACCTGCAAATTGTTTATTTATGAGAACCAAGCGCTTTTGAATTGCCTGAGAATTGGTTCCGAATAATTGGGCCATAGCATTACTATTTCCAGCAGCTAAAAGCACTAAATCAATAACACCACCCAAAGTATTAATTTGTGGTAGAACACCTCCACCGAGCTCAGCCAGGGCACCAGCAAACACCTGAACTAAAGCATTAGATTTAGATCCTTGTGTCAAAGCTTGGTTTAAAGCAATTCTCGTATTCTTTTCAAGTTTGACAAAATTATACTGAGCTAGAATAGATAAAAGAGCAGCCTGTTGCTGATTACAAAACTCTATCATCCAATCCCCAGCCTCGGCTCCACCTAGACTATTTACTACCTGGAACAGACTTTCAGGATTGTTTAGAGCATCAGCTACACCTAGATGTGTTATAAAAACACTTTCCCCTGAACGAAGAATAAATGATAGATGAGATACTTCCTTATTAGCTAAGCGCTGCATACCTACAACTGCCCTACGCATAAACTGCAGAGCCTCTATTGCTTTTTTTGTCTCAGAACTAGAGGATTCCTGTCCAATTAAGGCTTTAATCGCCGCATCAATAACAACAACTTGATCCTCAGCTGATAAAAATTTGCGTTGTGATACCCCTCTTCCCTCAACTTGAGCAATAGCTTCATCAACTGCGCCATAAGTAATTTGCTTAAAACCTTCTTGCAGACTGATATCTCCTAGCGCAAGCCTTACTCCTTGATCAGCCGCTAATGTATTGATAACGTTTGGATTAGAAGCAAGATAATTTAGTCCGTCTTGAACATTTTTAGGAGCAACATGGAACAAAGCGCCTATTAAGCCGGTGGACTGTGTTATTTCCTTCATTTTTTTTCTATTCTCTTCGAACTTTTTCTGAAGTTCTAGATCTTTTTCCTTCTTAAGCTTATCAGCTTCTTTGTCATATTTTCTGACTTGTTGATCTAAGGCCGTTACTCTGCCACGGAAGTTATTTAGCTCATCACTACCGTTGGGAAACTCTTGTTGAAGACGTTGATAAAGTTTAGTTTTACGCCGACGGAATTCCTCTAATGTAGGCTTCCGTGTCCTATCGCTTGCCTCACGGTGATCACGCGCTAAAACACTAATCTCTTTGAACGCAGTTCCAAACTCAACTTTCCTATCAGGGGTCTTTAGGCTAGTTACTGTATAAAATCTTTTACCCTCATTGTCATCTATTGCAATTGGAAGTGCAGATGCTCTTAGCTGTAGTTCACTTTTTACTCTATTATATTGTGTTAACAGCGCATCACTAGTATCTAGAGGAGCATCGGCATACTGCGTTGCTAGTGTATTTAACTGTAAAACTAATGCGTCGCATTGTTCTTTTGCGCCCTCTTCTCGCAGACGTTGCGCTTCAAAGCCCTTCGCATTTTTCTCATTAGCTGCCTTTTGTGCAGCAATAAGACTAGGTAACTGTACTTTTATTCCTTCTATAGTACGTTCATATTCATTTCTAATTTCAACTAGTTTTACTTTTTGATTAGAATCTAATTCATTTTTTTGTTCTTCTAGCTTTTTTGATTGCAATCGATATTTTTTAATCAGAGCATTTACAGCTTCTGCTTCTTTCTGGGAGGGCTGTATATATTTAGAAATTTTTATACCTAAACTATTAAGCTCTGATAGCGCCTTATCATAAACATTTTCTATGTTTTTGGAGCTATTTTTCTTAATCGTTTTATCGCCTTTTCTTCTCATAACATCCTCCCTATATCATTAATAGTGCACGAATTATACACACCATTAATTAAATTGTCTCACACTTTATTAAAAGAAGAACGCTCTAAAACAGTTGATAGGGTTACTTTAGCGGCAGAGGGTAATTGATTAAGGATTTATCTTCTTGATTTTTATTTATTTTAAGGAAAAAAATTGATATAAAAAGCCTTCAAAAATTTGACTCCTGAAGGCTTTTTAATTAAAAATTACTTAGCAGCAACAATTTCAATTTGCAGATTTGCAATTACATCACTATGTACATGTATCTCAACTACATAGTTACCAATTGAATGTAATGGACCTTCTGGCATAACGATTTCACGTTTGCTTACTTCGATTCCTTTAGCAACTAATGCATCTTTAATTTCGTTAATACCCACGGAACCGTACAGTTTACCTTCGTCACTTGCCATAGCACTAATAACGACAGTAGCATCGTTCAATTTTGATGCACGTTGTTCTGCTGAAGCTAAAGTCTGTTGCGCTTTTTTCTCAAGTTCAGAACGACGTTGTTCAAATAATTTTACATTATCAGGCGTAGCAAAAACTGCTTTATTTTGTGGTATTAAAAAATTACGACCATAGCCAGATTTAACATTTACTCTATCGCCTAAATTACCCAAATTACGTACTTTTTCTAATAAGATTACTTCCATCTTAATAACCCCTTAAGTTGATTCTCTCACCCTTTCTGGGAGATATAATCTAAAATTAAACAAACTATCTAATGAGCCAAATACAATATAGGCTAACAATACAAAAGATGGTTTAAACAATATTAACAAAAATAATAATATAGCCACTCTGACCTGATTTTTTCGAGCCAAAATATAATAAGCCAAACTAAACCCAGAGATTAGGAAGTAACACAAAACCAATGGCAATAGATTAATAGCTAGTGGAATTTCATAATATGAGGCAATTGAAACTCCAAGTAAAACTAAAAAAGACAACCTACCACTGCGAAATCTTAATACTTCTTCCCTAAACCCACCGGGCATAAATAATTTAGATTGTATTGAACGAGCAAATAACAATGAAATTATCGCCGAAACAATCACACTTAATATTTGGATTCCAAAAAATAATTGCGCAAGAATAAAAGAACTTAAGCCATCCGCATTATCACTCACTAGATGTTGATATTCTTTATATTCAGTCAATATACTTTTGAATTGATTAAATTGATCTACAATAAAATCTGGGGCCAGTAGCTGTATTGCCGAAAAGCAAACTAAAGCCTGAATAAGGAACACTCCAAACACCGCTGGCCAACTTGCTGTTCGACGCAAAGACAACGCAGCTGCATAACAAGGCAAATAGGCGATTAGAGTGTTCATTATGGCACTTTCTAATGGCACCATCATGATCAAAGGTACTGCATGCATGATTACGGCAGGCAACATAATCTCAAAACCAGACTTGGCGCCCTTTCTTAAGGTAATCAACATCACTAAAGCGACAGATAACCATGACGCAAAGAGCAGCATTGAAAGGACAACAGCACACAAAATGGCATGTTGTTTATTTTCAAGCAGCGTTTTGCTGTGTTTAATTATAAAATCGCCTGCACGCATGATTTATATTATCTATGGCTATCACAATAAGGAAGCAAGCCTACAAATCGAGCATGCTTAATTGCTTTTGCTAATTCTCTTTGGAAACGTGTTGGAGTACCAGTAATACGGCTAGGTACTATTTTACCTGTTTCAGAGATGTAATTCTTTAATAAATTGATATCTTTGTAATCAATCTCATTGCCACCTTCTGCATTGAAGCGGCACATTTTTTTTCTACGAAAATAAGCTGACATATATATTCCCTCTTAAGCGGTTCTGGTTTCTTTTTCTTTTTTCAGTAAAACAGACTCAGCGGTAATTGCCTGTTTCTGAACAGTAATTAAATTTCTTAAAATTGCATCATTAAATTTGAATGCATTTTTAATTTCTTCCAGCGCTTCTAAGTTACACTCGACATTCATTAAGATATAGTGAGCTTTATGTACATCATTAATAGGATATGCTAGCTGGCGACGACCTAGATCTTCTTTACGGTGTATTAACCCTGTATGTTTGGTAATAATCCCCTCATAACGCTCAACCATTGCTGGCACTTGTTCACTTTGATCGGGGTGAACTAGAAACATAATTTCATAATGTCTCACAATTTCTCCTTATGGATTAAAGCCTTCCAGCATTAAGGCCGGTAAGGCAAGGTTTAAAAAACTGCCAATCATAACTTATTTATTAGTCTGCATCAATCACAAATTTTTCTTAAACAGGTGATATTTAGTACGCAAAAAGCCTTTTTATAAAATTTAATCCATTTAGTAGTGGCAAAAGTCTAAAAATTAAGGTACCGTCAGCATTAGATGTGTTGCATTTTTTTGATATAACTTATTATAAAATAATGAGGTTTTTTTAATGGATATAATTTCTCTTCGCTTTGAAGAACCCCTAATAATACATGTTGCAGATACCGTAGTGAAAATACTCGCGTTTAAAACGCAAGAGCATGGGAATATTAAATTCGGCGTCGACGCACCAAGATCAATTAACGTGCATAGAGAAGAAATATTTCATGCTATAAAGAAAAAAGAGCTTTTAAGTACAGAGGAATAGTTTTTTATTTAAATGCGAATATCTAATTTATGTAGCTTGCCTTTTTTATCTGGCATCATAGTTTTTTTATCACTTATAATCTTACTAATAAATAATTTTACTTATCAGTTTCCTGGAAATAATTTTTTTCCTGATCACATGTTCTTGCTGACCAGTATTCTGTTATTAGTAAATTGTGGGTTAATTTTAATATTTGGAATAGAAAGCAAAATCAGTCGTCGAGGCATTGAATTTTTTTACTTTTTCATTATTATGTCTGTCATTGCATTAGCAACTAATGCGGTACAGCTGACCCCATTTCCTACCATAGATAAAAAAATTCTGAGTATAGAGCTTTATTTTAATATAGATACCCCTGCTATTTTAGCCTGGACAAATGAGCACCAATACTTTAAAAACTTGCTTGGTTTTATTTATGATACGTTGCCTTATCAAATGAGCCTATTACCATTAATCGTTATCATTGCAGGAAAGTTTTATCTCGTTAAAGAATATTATTTCCTGATGTTGGTTACTACGTTACTGGGTTTTATCTTTTATTATTTTCTCCCTACTACCGCTCCAGCAAGTATCATTGATAGTCCCTTTTTTATGCCAGAACAAATAGCGACTGGTTTTAAATTCAATCAAATTCACCATTATATAACGCCAACAACTAATGAGGGTGGATTAATTGCATTGCCATCCTACCACACAATATGGGCATTATTGTGTGTCTATTTATTAAAGGAGTGGACCATTCCTTGTATTTTTTTATTAATTATTAATATTCTACTCATTGCCTCTTGCGTTTTATTGGGGTGGCATTATGTCACTGATGTAGTAGCGGCGATAATATTAACCTCTATTGGTTTTGCTCTTTTGCCTTTTTATAAAAAGAGCCGAAATTAACACGAGGTAATACTATTATATATATATTTAAATAGGGATATGAACTAGAGTCTTAACCTGGCAACCATGGATCCGACCTACACTCGAAGCATAGCTGAAAAATAGTTCTAATTAATCTTTCTAACCAGCCCAGAAGGATATTTCAGTTCATTTTGAATTAACTTGTTAGTTGTCCATTTTTTTAAACCACTACCTTCTAATTTTACGGCCATTATTTTTTGTAAATTATCATTTTTTTGTTCTTTCAATAAAGGATACATTTGGATATAAACATCTTCGTTTTCTTTATCAATTTTTACTGGCTCATTAATGATTCTCACAGGTGTTCCAACTGGGACAATGCTATATAAATATTCTATATCGTCTGGAAGCATACGAATACATCCTGCACTAACACGCGCCCCTACTCCATCGGCTCTATTCGTTCCATGAATCAGGAAAGTTGGCCACCCTAAACGTAAAGCGTGTTTACCCAGTGGATTATTAGTGCTGGGAGGAAAGAAGTCTGGGATTGGAGCACCCATCTCTTCTGCAGCAGCAAGCACTTTTTTAGTAGGATGCCATGCTGGATTCACTACTTTTGACATTATTTTGGTTCGCCCTAAAGGAGTATTCCATCCTTCACGCCCTATACCAACTGGGAACGTAAGGACTACATTTTCATCATCAGGAAAATAATACAATCTATATTCAACCAGATTAATTACAATCCCCTTTCTGGGAACATCCGGTAGGATAAATTGTGCTGGAATAATCAATTGGGTATTAGCCGCGAGAGGATGAGTGGGATCCGCATGAGGATTGGCTCTCACCATTTCATAGTATCCTATATCAAAACGCCGCCCTACTTCATCAATAGTCTCCCCTATTTCTGACTGTGCATATTTGACTTTCCCTACCATATTTCCAGACGCAGGCAGTACTAGAACGGTAGCATAAGCATCATTATTAATTAGACATGAATACGAAATAACTAAAAGTATTTTTAATTGATTTAGTATCATATTTTTCTCTATATAAATAATTTTTTAACGTCCAAGAAAACGCTATGTCCAGGAAAAACCGACCGATTGTTTAGGATAGTTCAGGTTCTTAGTCTGACATGATCCATATATCTATTAGATAGCTACCACACTTGTTGGGCTACAAGCCCAACCTACTCACACAAAGACAAACTCCGTAATCATTTGATTTTATAGAGTTTGTCTTTTGAGATATCTCCTCCGAAATTCGGGTTAGGTGACTTAAGTTGGCACCAATTATAAACTCTCATCCACTTTGAATCGTTCACCATATTTAGATTCAAATGTTTTAAAAAGTGTTTCCAATTTATCTTTACCAAAATCCTTTGCATAATTCATGGGACCGCCTCTAAAGGGAGCGAAACCAGTAGCAAAAATCATACCGGCATCCAGTAAATCAGAGTCGGCAACAACCTTCTCACGTAGGCATGCTGCTGATTCATTAACCATACGCAATATCAAGCGATCAGCTATTGTTTTATCTATTGATGAATCAGGACGTTTTTTAACAGGCTTACCATTTTTGTATTTATAAAAACCCTCGCCAGTTTTACGACCCAGTTTGCCGGCCTGAACCATATCTCGTAATTTTTGTGGCACCGTACCACCAAAATGCCCAGTTAAATTTTCAGCTACGGCAAGACAAACGTCCATGCCAACTGTATCAGCCAGCTCAACGGGTCCCATGAACATACCGAATTGTAAGGCAGCTTCATCGATCGTTTCTGCACTGTAGCCTTCATCTAATAATTGAACACACTCCATAAGATAAGGCATTAGAACTCTATTTACCAAGAAACCAGGGCTGGATTTGACTGGTAAAGGTAACTTGCCAATTTGATTAACAAAAGCGCTCGCATTTTGTTGTACTTTCTTAGTTGTTGATGAACTACTAACTATCTCAACCAGGTCCATCTTGGCAACAGGATTAAAGAAATGAATTCCAACAAGACGATCAGAATTAATCATAACACTGCTGATTTCATCTAGAGGAATACTTGAAGTATTAGTAGCAATTATTGCATTTTTATCAGCAAGACTTTCTACTTTCTTCATAATCTCTTGTTTTACGGCTAGATTTTCAAATACAGCCTCAATAATAACATCAGCACGAGCTATTCCATGTCCTTCTGGATCAGGAATAAGATTGTCCATAGCAGCCTGTATCAAACGAGGTTTACGCAATTTTTTCTTATAAAGAGCATATGCTCGTCCAATAGCTGGTGCTATTTTTTCATATGATTGATCTTGTAATGTGACATGAATACCACGTAAAGCACACCAAGCAGCGATATCGCCTCCCATAACGCCTGCACCAATAACATGAACATGATTCGCTTTAAATTGACTGTCTTTAGCAAATCCTTTTAAACGCTCACGCAAAAAGAACGCTCGAATAAGATTTTTAGAAGTATCTCCATTTGATATTAATTGCTCTATAGAGTCAGCCTCTTTTAGATAAGCTCTATCACCTACACTTCCTTCTTTTTCCCATAAGTCAATCACTGCGTATGGAGCTGGGTAATGTTCTTTACGAACCCGCTTGGCCACATTGTAGCGTAATAAATAAGCAATGGGCTTTCGCATCCAAGCGCTGTTACTGAGACGCTCAACAAATGAAGGTTTGTGTTTTAACGGTTTATTTTTGATGAAATAAATTGCGGCTCTTTTCAGCTGACGAATAGGCACAACATCATCGACCATACCTAAAGCTTTAGCTTTTCCAGCAGCAAGTGCACTACCGGTTAAAATAACCTCCGACAACGCTTTAAAACCACCGATTAGTTGAGGCAAACGAACTGTCCCCCCCCATCCGGGATGAATACCAAGCATAATCTCTGGTAATCCAATGCGCGAATCCTTTTCATCTGAAGCAACCCTATATGTACATGCCAAAGCTAGCTCAAAACCTCCCCCCATACAAAAACCATTGATCATAGCAACACTAGGGATAGATAAGCCTTGTAATCGAGCAAATACTGCCTGGCCCTTCTGCAGAAAATCTACCGCTTGCGCAGGGCTATCAAATTTGGAAAAAGCATTAACATCAGCGCCAGCGATAAATCCTTTTTCCTTAAGTGAATGAACTACTAACCCTATAGCATTTTTATCTTGCGAAATCTCATGAAGCAAGCTATTTAATTCATCAAGGACTTCTTCATTAATCGTATTTACAGCAGCATCTTTTCTATTCATTCCTAACCATAGAATACCGTCGTCATCCCGATGTAATTCCCAGTTTTTATAATTATTCATGTCCTTTCACCTCTGTAACTCGTTCAAGATACATAGCGCCCCCTTGTCCTCCACCGATACAGATGGCAGCCATACCTCGCGATTCATTTCTTTGCTCTAATGATTTTAATACGTGTAACACTATGCGAGCACCACTAGCACCAATAGGATGCCCTGCGGCTACAGCACCACCATCGCGATTTAATTTATCTAATGAGGGGGCTCCCATTGCCTCTTTTAGACCTAGTTGCTCTTTGCAGTACCCTTCATCATTCCATGCAGCAATACATCCTAATACCTGTGCAGCAAACGCCTCATTGATTTCCCAACAATCCATGTCCTCAGGTTTTAATTTATGCCTTTGCAAAATGGGGGTAGCCGCATGAACAGGCCCAAGTCCCATTTGTGAAGGATCTAGCGCTGACCACTGAGAATCGACTATCCGCCCTATTACTTTTAAACCATATTTTTTAACAGCTTCAGCACTGGCAAGCAATAATAAGCAAGCGCCATCGGTAACCTGCGAACTATTTCCAGCAGTTACCATACCATATTTTTTATCAAAAAAAGGTTTTAATTTTGCTAATTTTTCAACTGTTGAATCAGCACGAATCCCGTTATCTTGCAGATAAATTTTACCCTTTCCATCAATAATAGGAGTGACTTCAAGCATTCTATGCTCATTATAGGCTGCTTCTAATTTCAAATGACTTTGCACAGCAAATTCATCCATTTCTTCACGGGTAATATGAAATCTATAGGCAACTTTTTCCGCTGTCTGCCCCATATTTAATCCAACGATAGGATCAGTAAGTCCTCTTAATAAAGCAATTACTGGAGCCAAATAAGAAGGTCTAAATTGAGTAACAAGCCCTACTTTTTGACCAAAACTCTTAGCCGCGAACCAATTAGCCAACCATCCAGCCATTTTTTGGTTGAATAATAAAGGAGCATGGCTCATAGCCTCTGTTCCACCAGCAAGAACCAGATTGCTTCGTCCATTAGCGATTTGCATAGCAGCATTATCTATAGCCTGCATTCCTGATGCGCAATTTCTCATCACAGTAAAAGCAGGAACTTTATTACCGCAACCCAATCTTAAAGCGATAACACGAGCGATATTGGCTTCATCAGGACCAGGCATTGCACTGCCAATAATCACTTCATCTAATTCAGTAGGTGAAAATGGTTGTCTATTTAACAAAGCCAATCCAGCAGCCACTGCCAAATCAGAGCCAGTGAATGGACCTATCCCTTTTGCTTTTAGGAATGGGGTACGATTTCCATCCACTACATAAACCTCTCGACCATTTAAATTTGACTGCTGTTTCATTAGTCCTCCTTATACCGAGCTGCTTTATATATTAGCGTCAATTTATAATGACAAAGATTAGCAGTAATATTAAAAATTTGGAAATTTAAAAGACTGTTTTATAGAGAATTTTTTTACTTAGGAAGATTCACTTTGCTACGCCACTCTTATTTAGTATTTCTTTTTATATGGCTTTGGCGACCATAATGTATAGAAATATTAACAGCATAACTACATCGTTAAATTTTAACCAATATGAGCCAAAATTAAGATCATTATGGGCAAATTACAGCGATTTTTATTTTTTTTTCATTTAAAATTCCTAGGATTGTTGACGATACGTAAATACCTGATATACTCCGCAACCATTGATTGGAGAGATGGCCGAGTGGTCGAAGGCGCTCCCCTGCT
>DAIAOV010000036.1 GCA_027437055.1 Legionella sp.
ATGAATTTGTGCCACCCTATCTGCAGGCATTGCATTGATGTAATCCATAGGATTAAATTGATGATTTACTGAGCTGACGTAAATATTATTCACGTCTAATAAAACATAGCAGCCTGCCTGATTGATTATCTCTACGATAAACTCCCATTCAGTTAACTCAGACTGTTTAAAGGTAAGGTAACTGGATACGTTTTCAATTAATATAGGGCGTCCTAAAAAATCCTGTACTTGTTGAATTCGCGCAACAATGTGTTTTATTGATTGTTGGGTATAAGGAATAGGCAATAAATCATGCATGTTCAGCCCTTTTACCCCTGTCCAACATAAGTGATCAGAAATCCAAGCAGGCTCTACCTGAATAGCTAGTTCTTTTAATTGCTTAAGGTAGCCGATATCTAAAGGGTCAGTGCTTCCTATAGAAAGCGAAACTCCGTGCATTACGATGGGATAATGTTCTCGTATTTTTTCAAGATAATATAAAGGTTTACCACCAGGAACCAAATAATTCTCGGTTAATATTTCAAACCAATCTAAGTCTGGTTTTTGCGCTAAGATTTCTTCATAGTAATCAGGTCTTAGACCTAATCCGAAGCCTAGAAAAGGCATTTTAGGCATTATTTTATATTGAGGAACTTCCATACTGTACCTTACATAATGAGGTGAAACCAGGCATGAACTCATGCCTGGAGTAAAACAAGGTACTATTCTTAAATTCAAAAACTGAATTTGAAGAAATAATAATTACTCAGCAACAGTGCCGCCAGCTTTTTCGCAATCTTCTTTAGACATCATAGAAACACCCTTGCCTTTGCAAGCATTTTGACCTTTGCAAGAGTTATCTGCAGTTTTGCAAGCACTTTGGCCTTTGCAAGCATTACCGCCTTTGCAATGAACCATTGGAGCAGAAGTAGTATCAGCAGCAAAAGCAGGAGCTAAAGCAAACATAGCAGCTGCGCCCACTGCAAGAGCAGCGCCAGTTAGTTGTAATTTGTTCATTAAAATTCCCTTTGTAAAGTAGTTATTATTTTCAATAAAGCAAATAGTTCCTATTTGCCAACTAGCATTGTAAAGAGTCATATTCAAGGTTGTCAAGAAGCCTATTAATATAATAAAAAATCATTTAAAAACAAATAGTTACTTAAATTAACGGTAACTTCTCAATAAATCCTGACAAACTACCATCTCGGGCGCAGTGAGAGATCTTCTGCACTTTTATTGACTAAAGAAACTCAATATAAACATAGTAATCACATAGGGTACACTAAAATGCTAAACGTCTTTTTATCAAACTCAAACTCCCCAACAAGATCCATATTCAGTTTCTTATGAGCATTGATTGAGCGTTCGTTGTCATTGGCAATAAAGGCAATCAGTAATTGCAATTCATTATGCCCTATTCTCAAGGAGTTTAATAAATGACTAAATAAATGAAGCAGAATGTTTTGTCCTCTAAACTCCTTATCAATACAGGCAGGACCATAAATGGAAGAATGATATTCGGCAAGAGTTCTTCCCCGATAGTGAAGATCTGGAAACCGCTTAAGCATCGCAGCAACTATTGGGATTCTTTCATTATAGCCAATAGAGCTGGAACATATATAACCACAAACTTTATGCCTATGAACACAAACAACGACACACAAATCCTCATCCATAGCTTGAAATTGTTCTATTGAAAAAGCAGCGGATAAAAAGCCATCTGATCTATCAGATTGCTCTAATGCAGAAACAAGATTCTTATTTTGCAATTCCACCATTTGTTCAAAGTCTTTCGCAATAGGTCTTCTGTATTCCACTGAAATGCTCCAACTTAATTTCGGTACCTTATTGTTGTTTTTTGATGGTACTTTTCTTGAGATTCTCTAACCACTTGGTCCTATTCTCTTCGCTCATATTCGATTGTTTGATTGCGTAGTGAATAAGGTACATTCCATCCTTACCCTTTTGAACCTTTAGAATTTCATCTTGTTGCAAATTACTAGGTTTATCTATTTTAAACTCGAAAATAAGCATATCAGGTTGATTGACTACCGTATTAACAGTAAAAATAAATCCTGATTTTTTAAGATCTGCAACAAAGTTCTCACCAAATTGAGCAGGAGTTATTGTCGTTAAACCAGGTATAAATTGTGTAGTAACTAACTCTTTCCAATCATCAATATTATCCCCTACTGGAAGATATTCTACGGTAGATATTTCCAGAGTATGCTTACCCCACGCAGCTTTCCAAGGCCTATTATCAAAGAAAACATTTTGTTTTTCAAAAAAAAGTATTTTCGGATCAGGGGGAGTATTATCCAGAGCCTTTAGACTGCAATACATCTCCCCTTTATAAGTGACATACTCAACACATTTAGGATTATTTTGATCTGTAACCTTGATTAAATCTGCTGGAAGTGGCGGAATAGCTGGCGCTGCAAAACAATGAGTAGTCAATAATAGAGTGACACAACAGCCAGTTAAGTAATGCATGATGTTCTTAGATCAAATAGATTTGTTTTAATTGTAGACCTAGTTATTTCTTGTTGCTAATTTGCAACCATAAAACAGTATTGCCCCTGAAAAATCCTCTCATCCACACTATTAGTTGAGTGCAGCTTATGGCGTGCTTTGGGGCGATCAAGCTAATTTGGGCCAACGATAAGATTAATTGACAGATCTATCCCTTCCTTTAACCAAAATAACCTTTTTACTGTCTGTAACAATTACGAACAAAAATTAATATTTCCTTAATAATTTTATTCCATAATGATTATATGTTGATCACAATTATCCAAGTCCCTCTTTGACTTATTAGTTTGAGGTTTTTTAATATGTTAAACACTCCAGAAGTGAAATCGCTTATTTCAGATGATAAAAAAAATGTAACAACAAACTCTACTGATGAAGGCTTACTACAAAACCTCGGTAATGATGAAGTTACTATTGAACTAGGTACCCTGTCGGCCGCTGAGATCGACGCCAGAACAAATGAAATAAAGCAGGCCTTATTAGGCTTAACTCATAGCACAACAAAACGCCTCATAATTCATGGCGGTACCATGACAGAGAACCAGGCCAAATTTATTTTAAACTATCTACAAGAACCTGAGTTGGCACTCTTTGCTGTTGATATCACTCTCCCAGCTCATCTTGAACAAAATAAAATACAAATTGAATTTGATAATCTTATTTCCAACCATTCTTTAGAAAAAAATAAACAGCAAATTACCGGTTCACTTCCATCATCAGGATTAAACCCGCAAATTAGTCAAGAGGCTCCCAAAGGACGTATTCGCCCTAAAAAGGTTAAACCCAAAATTGAGATTACTTTATATGAGGAATCTACTCATGAGAGTCGTAGAGAACAAGAAGTTGTAGTTAAAACCAAGACTCCTTCTCCTACATTAGTTGAGCCATCTAAACTTGAACGCTTACCAATGGCAGCACATATTATTAATGAGCTACTGGCTCAAGATGTATTTCGAGCTGAGAAAACTGCCTGGGAGCAGATTACTAACCGAAACGATGCGCAAACATTTAGAAAGACTTTTCCCAAGACCCGAAGCGCACGAACTGAAGATCACCCCATACATTATCTAGTGCGTGATAACGAAGCACTAAAAAATAAATTAAACCAATGGACTAAGACACTTAAACTCGATGTGGAACAATTTGATGCACTATTGGATGTCGTGGGTCAATACGGCACAGTAGGGCTTGAGAGCTTGTTTAAAATATGGGAATACGATAATGACCCATACAAAACAACAGCCTTCCAGGAGTCACATGCTCTGCTACTAAAATACATGCCAAGCTACTTGCCCATCATTCAAGATCCCGCTTTTAATGAAACAATTTCAAAAATTGCTAACTTAAATGCAGAAAAAAGAAGCTGGTGGGTCGCTCTAATAAAAAACCATGTTGATCTCACCAAAGGATACAGTGACTTACCTTATCTATTTAAGGTATTTACTGAAGCTACAGTAATAATTGAAGAAATGGGCTTACCCTTCTACAACATCGACACGATTAAATATAAAAAAGATCTTCCTACAACTCTGTCTCACATGATTGCACTGCTCAAAAAATGTCCTTCTCAAGATAGAGAGGTACAGTGGCGATGTATCAATAATGTTGATGTCTCAGAACAAACTGAGGTGCATTTCATTATTCCCGAGATGAGATTAGGAGAACAACATCCTGATTTGACAGAAATGAAAGCGATCATAGAACGCTCTCCTGAGAGCGATCCAGAACGTATCAAACCAGCTTTTTATCGCTATCTTGCCACGCAAAAACAGCACTTACCACTTAAGAAATATGAACAAATTTTAAATGAGATTTTTTCCAACACAGTCCTGACCAACCAAAATAAACTGCGTATGGTTTATGTTTTGGCAAAAACAACGAGCACTGATAAAGACACAAGTTTGGATGTTGAAAATGTCTTTAAAGAATGGAATATCTTCCAAGTTCGAACGATGGAACTCCAATACATGGAGCGTATCAAAGCAAACCGTAGTGGTTTGGCACGATTTGCCCTTACACAAGGTATAGACTCAGAAGGGGGCTATCCAGAAGTACGTAATAAAGTATTAAAACCTATTATGGACATGCCAGCAGTACCTCCAATGAGTTATTTAAATAAATTATTAACGCTGTCTGAATATCAGTTTTTAAGCCCAACACTATCTCTTTTGGATATGAAATCAGTACAAAAGGACATGTTGCTTAAAATGGACCAAGCGGCTGCATTATACGGTGAGCACCCTGATGCGATGAGCAAGGCAATACGCCTTATCAAGACAGAAACAGTAAAAGCGAACTCGCAAGGACAGTTTTTCCCTGAGACAAAAGATGTGACGCTTTTAGAACAATTTGTTAGATCTAGTACAACACTGGTTGATAAAAAACATAATACTCTCAGCAAAGAAGAGCATAATCCACGACAGGTACTACTCCCCTTACTCACTACTTTTCATTTAGAATATGAATCAAAAGATAAACTCGAACAACTCATTGAGCGTTATAAGGAACGAATCACTGGGATTAAAAAACCTGACTACAAAGACATCATTCAGAACTTGCTGCCTTATGGTTTATCCCTATTGCAACTGATCAAAGACAGAGAACAGCCTAACAAATTAGATCTTAATACACTCGATAAAATTCAAAATGAACTCTTAGACATACTGTGCACGCCACAGCCAGTGTCCAAAAAACAAATACGCGAATGGCTGCATCAGCGATATGGAAAACATTTTGATGGCAATATTTTGCTTGATATTAAAGATGAAGTGAATTTTGATGAACTCTTTGATAGCTTGGATTGTCACCACAATGAAACTCGACGTGCTATAGAGACTCTGGCTAGTTACTTTGATGAGGATGAGGAAAAAGGCTATCATACGGAGCTAGCAACAGATTTGGTAGCGCTAACTAATCAATTAACTCCAGAACAAAGTGCCCAATTTTTTGAGTATTGCACAAACGCGCTTAAAACGGACGGAGTATTATCACGCAACAAACAAGACATACCACCGACTTATATACAACAATTTAGAACTCTTGTTCAAACTCTGACTTCAAGCAACGATATTGCCGCATTACAACAGTACTTGATTATAGCTCAAGAACGCGCACTACGGGGTGGAGCTAACCGAAATAATCTGGCGAAATGCGATTATTTGATTAATGTCCTCTTTCCTGCTCTCCTAAGTAAAAAAATAGAACGTAAAGAAGCATTCAATTTTGCTGCTAACCTGGTCTGTCAAAGTCCATTACAAGCATTGCAAACGTTCCATGATCAAGTAAGTTTCGCTGCAACTATAGATCTTACCAGCCCCGAATTGAATGATTTAGAAGAACAAATTCGACACTTTAATGTTGACAGAACCCCCAATGGTTTATTGGAAATCCGTAATAAAATTGAAGCGATTATTGCACTAGCACTTAATGATACTAATTACTTTAAACAGTGCAGAAAAATTAGAGATCTGATTGATAGAATAAGCACTGCAACTGAAGAGCGAACCGCTGAACACAATAGTAGAAATTTATTAGTAAAAGCGTGGCGTTTTGTAACCAATCTCGGCTGGTATTCTCCAAGCATTTCGAAAGAAGAATTTGCTAACCTAGACAGTGAAGGCCTATCAACATTAGCAGTTGACACTCAAAATGATGTAAAACAATTAAAACTCAGGATGAATACCCGTTTTCAAGACGTTGTGACTCATCTCTATGATAAAAAACAAGAATTAATTAATAAATACGGAAATATCACTATTCGTGCCAATGATTTCATTGCAAAAGCCCTGTTACTTTCACCCGATGATATCAGCAAAAATCATAATGAAATCTGTCAATTAATCGACGATTTAATCACTCTTGATGACCAAAATCTTGTCTTGAGCTTAATGTATCATTATGCTGGCGGTCTGCCCGGCCGAGGGGTTAAAGACTTAGTCGAGCTGTTCAATACACCTGACTACCAATCATTAAATAACACCATTAAAAAAGATTTTATTAATGCCATTATCTCCCAAATGAACAATAATGTGAAATGCGGTAAAGCAGAAATTAGCGCCTTTCTCTCCTTTATTTGTGACCACAAGGAACAAAAAGTAGTCATCGATTGTATGCATGACTTTTATCAACAAGCTCCTTATCCTCCCTTAGAAAAATTCATCTCGTGGACCCAAAACTCGGCCAATCGAGAGGATTTAAATAGAATATATGAACAGTTTGATAAAAACCCTTGCGCCTTACCGAATGGTCACGATGGACGTGAAAAAGAAAATGGATTCAAACTTAGTGATGCAAAGCGCACTTTAGCAAAAATGCCTGAGGTACAAGAATTATTTACGGAAGAATACCTATTAGATATTGAATCTCAATCTGAAAAGGTTAAAACCTTATCAACGGCATCCATCTTACAGCAACTCAACGACTACAAAAATGCACCAAATGCAAATCATATTGAGCTGGTCATGTTGGCTACAGAATTGCTGCATCGCTGTAAAGGCCGCACTCCTGAGTTTGTTGGGGATGTTCAAGTACCTGGACGATCATTTGAACTAAATACCACTCAAATTATGGCTATTCTTGCCATGCTTGAAACTGGAAGAAAGGTCACGGCTGAAATTGGAACTGGTGAAGGAAAAACACGTATTCTTATGATTATAAACGCCTGCCAATTTCTTAAAGGAAATACTGTCGATTTTCTTACCAGCAATCTTGCCCTTGCTGAACGAGACTATCTTGAATCACTACCCTTTTTTAAATCGCTGGGTGCTGAAGTCAATTTTATTACCGCCACATCCAAAATTGAAGATTATAAAATTGGCGGTATAAACGTCTCTGATCCAACAAACTTATTTTTATTCCGCAAGAAAGGCCGCACGCAGAATAAAGCAAGTCTGGTCATAGACCCTAACAAAGAAAAACGTGCACTGACACTCGATGAAGCGGATGTAACCTTCTTCGATGTGTCAAATACAAAATATAATTTTGCATCCAAAACCCCAAAAATCAATATTAAACTGGTTCCACTATTTCCATTACTCATGGAGTTTTTTGCGCAAGGCGAAACGGAAAAAACCTACCTTGAAAACAAAAAACGCTGTAATGAGCAACTCCTTGATTTTATTGAAGCAAGAAATCCCGACCTATTTAATATTGTAAAAACAGTTAAAGTAGAACAATTAGAAAAATGGCAAGATGCGGCTTATACTGCTCGTCATCTTGAGTACAATATTGATTATTCCGTTGTCTCAGAAGCCACTATTTCAACTGACTTAGGCAACAAAAAAGTAGCAGCAGCGATGTGTCTTATCGGCGGTCGTGTTGATGAGAATGCTAAATTCTCTGAGGGTGTTCATGCCTGTTTGCATGCGGAACTTAATCGCTTAATGAAAGCACCTGACTCTGAAGTGATTAATCCTTATCTAAAAGAAATTCTGGAGAAATGTAAGAGGAAAGAACGTCAATTCCATATAGATCCTGAACGGCAAATCGCTTCAACTACTTCAGCCAATACCATGCTTAAGGATTATGATAAAGGTAATCTCATGGCAGTAACTGGTAGTATAGGTACTGATCTTGAAAAAAGAGAAGCAAAAACTAATTTTAAAACAAAATTCATTTATGTACCGAGACATAAAGGATTACATCGCTATGATCGCCCCATAATTATTTGTAACAACGATAAAAATTATATAGATACTTTTGTTGATTCTATCCTGGAAGCACGCGCAAAAAATGAGCCTACTTTAATAATATGCAAAGATGATAATCAATCCAGGGAACTTTACGATGAGTTACAACGCCGTCTGGAATCAAAAAAGGATAAGAACGGCTTACCTAAAATTACCCGAATTCATGCTGCCACTGATTATGAAGATGGAATTTCTGAAGCAGAATATATCAAAAATGAGGCAGGTAAACCGGGGCAAGTAACCATTTCAACGGAGATGGAAAGCCGTGGTGTTGACATTATACCTGGTCCGGCAGGATTAAGAGTACTTTACCCTTATCTTCCCAAAGACGAACGTGATTACATTCAAGGCGTAGGACGCTCAGGCCGTTTTGGGCAAGTCGGTACGTCGCAAATGATATTAACGGTGGAATCATTAAAACAGGATTTTGGAATAGATTACCTTAATAGCGACTTTTATTTAAATCCAGAAGCATTCATTAGACGCTTGCAAATTTTCTCAACCATTACGAAGAAGCTTCATCGATTATTCTATAAAAGCTTTGATGACCTTTTAGGAGCTTATACCAAAAAACATGAAAAGCTCCTACTAGAAGATGAAGAATCAGCAGAAGCCTGGAGCCAGTTCCTAGAGCAAATTAGTCTTAGCCAAGAAAATGCCCAGCAAGCCATTGAAGCACAAATACAACAAAAAGAACCTAATGTTAATGAAATTGAAGAAAAACTGGCTGAGCATTGCAAAAAAACCACTGAGCTATGGAATAAATTTACTGAAAGCTTACCTGATGAGAAACGAACCTTATTGGAAAATAGCCCGATCCCAGAAATGAAAAAGCCAAAAGAATTAGACGAATGGCTTACGACAATGAAAGAATTGCAAGAAAAAAGTATGTATCAAGTTGAAGTCATCGAAAAGCGAAAAGTAAAAATTCATGAACGATACAATGCAGCTAATGAAGGTCGTGTCAGTATTCAAAAATATCCAGCTGCGTTTATACCCAATTTTGCAGCCTGGTGGAAGGGCGAAGGAAAATTATTTCCCAATTTACAAGCCTGGTGGAAGGGAGATTTAGGCTTGGGAGATATGTTTGCATTCTCACGTAACTTCCAGGCCTGGTGGAAAGGCGAAGGTATCTTATTTCCCAATCTGAGAGCCTGGTTAAGTGGCAATTTATCTTTTAGAAACATGGTAAGTCAATGGCCTATATTCCGCTATTTTATAACACCTGTAGAGGAAACACATGAGGTTAAAATAACCATACCCTCCACCTATGCCTATTTTTATAAACATCCGGAATTCATAGATGAAGAAAATTCAGAAAAAGATTCATCAGTTGATGAAGAACCAGAACAACATGAGTCGTTATTTGCCAATCCTGATAAGGTGAAAGCAGGCCCCGATGATGATGAACTATCACTAACAGATGATCATGAAGAGAGCAAAAACATAAAACGCAAAAATTAGGTCTAGAGGTGAGCATAAGGAAAGTAAGATAGGATGTCCCGCCATGAACGATTACCAAAAGTGTGCGCTATAATTGATATAGAAATACTAATAAGGAGATAAAATGAAAGGTTGCAAATTAAGCCCTCTGGGTTTGGGTCTTTCTTTAGGAGTTTTGTGGGGATTATCTATGTTCTTTATGGGATTAGCAGCATACTATTTTAGCTATGGAAAGCCTTTTGTAGAGGCCATCAGTAGTATGTATATAGGTTATGCCCCCTCAATCAAAGGCAGTATCTTGGGAGGAATTATCGGCTTTATCGATGCATTCATTATGGGTGCATTGATTGCTTGGTTGTACAACATATTTAGTGGTTGTAGCTGCGCTTGTTGCACTCCTCACGAAAAAGCTGCCGATAAAGAGAAATAACATATCCGTGAACGGTCAATGGCGTCAACTTAAGCCCATGTAGATACTGTCTTTAAAGGCAAGCAAAATTTTCATTAAAAGGTTGCTTGCTTTTAAAGACAGTATCTACAATTAGGGGCGAATGATGATATTGTTTCGCACATTTTGTGGACCAGCAATTTGGCTTGCGATTTTTTCAGCAACATCACTCTGACGAATTTTTCTAACGTAACCAGTTAAAACCACCGAATTTTGATGCTGCTCTACATTAACTTGAGCAATAACAGGATCCTCACTGCGCATTAACTCTGCTTTCACTGTTTGCGCAATGGTCATATTCGTTTTATAGGGAGTATAAGATGGTGCTTGGCCTAAAAAAGTAGGGCCAGTAGCAGTTTGACAACCTGCCAATAAAAGCATCGTTCCAGCAACTGTCGCATTGAGTAAACATTTTTGCATTACAATCTCCAATAGAGAACAGATCAATTAAATTTATAAGGTAGTCTATCATAATCCATTGTTAGTACACAGGTTAATTCACTGATTATCCAAACTATTGTTTTCTTGTAATATCCTAAAACATTTTAATTCCACTTTTAATTTATTACTAAAGAAAACTGCTATACTATTTTTTATAAATCAGATACCTACAGGACGTAGAGCATGAAAAGAGTAGCTAAAGAAGACGCTATTGAGCACACTAAATCCCAAGCCAAAATTAAAAAAAACCAAACAAATCCTCTTAAACATCTACTACATAAAAAAGAAGAAGCTGAGGAAACAGATAGCCTTTTCCGGTTCATGGATAAATTCTATCAAGCTAACTTAGCTAAACTTACCGCCGGTGTCAGTCCGGCCGCGTTAGGCACAGCTTATTATTCATGGATGGCACAACTTGCTCAATCTCCCGGAACTATAACGAGATTAGCATTTTATCCTCTATTACATATTGATACATTTATCTCCAATCTTGTTACTCATCAGACACCAGGAGATGGGAAAGATGTTCGCTTCCATACAGAAAATTGGAGTATGTACCCCTGGCGTTTATGGGCAGAGCAATTTTTACAGACTGAGGCTTGGTGTTTGCAAGCGACAACTAAAGTTCCAGGTTTACCTATTCCCGTGAAACGCTCTATTTCTTTTCGCACGAGACAAATACTCGATGCTTTATCGCCATCTAACTTTGTCTTAACCAATCCCGATTTATTCAGAGAAACTATTCGCTCTGGTGGCACAAACCTAATTCGTGGAACGGAATTAGCAGTACAAGATTTCATGGAGAAAGTCACCGGTTCGCCGCCTGCAGGGGTCGAGAATTTTATTCCTGGAAAACAAGTGGCAATTACCAAAGGGAAAGTAGTTTTTAAAAATCATTTGATTGAATTAATTCAATATGAAGCACAAACCCCTAAAGTGTATAAAGAACCAGTACTCATACTGCCTGCCTGGATTATGAAATATTACATCCTTGATTTGCTACCTGAAAATTCATTGGTGAATTGGCTAACCAAACAAGGGCATACTGTATTTATAGTATCTTGGCTCAATCCAACCAGTGAGGACCGAGAGCTCGGGATGGATGAGTATTATAGAAAAGGAGCTATGGCAGCAATAGATAAAGTATCACAAGAAATCCCGCATACAAAAATTCATTTAATGGGATATTGTTTAGGTGGAACTTTAGCGATGATTACTGCTGCCGCTATGGCAAAAAATAAAGATAATCGTATCAAAAGTCTAACTCTTCTTGCTGCCCAGGGTGATTTTACCGAAGCAGGAGAATTATTACTTTTTATCAACAAAAGCGAGCTATCCTTCCTAAAAAGTATGATGTGGGAGCAGGGATATTTAGACACCAAGCAAATGGCCGGTACGTTCCAAATGCTCAGGTCTTATGATCTTATTTGGTCTAAGATGGTGCAAGACTATATGCACGGAACCCAAAGAGGAATGATAGCACTTCTGGCTTGGAACGCTGATGCTACTCGTATGCCCTATAAGATGCATAGCGAATATCTAGAAAAATTATTCTTAAATAATGATTTCGCCGAAGGGCGATTTACTGTTGAAGGACATCATATTGTTGCTGAAAATATTCAAACTCCTGCGTTTGCTGTCAGTACTGAGAAAGACCATGTGGCTCCCTGGAAATCAGTTTATAAAACCCACTTACTCATCAATAATGATATTACTTTTGTTCTCACTAATGGTGGACATAATGCAGGGATTGTGAGTGAACCAGGACATGCAGGACGAAGCTATTTAATCCGAGAAAGGAAAAAAGACTCTGCATATCTTGATCCTAACACCTGGTTAAAAGAAGCAGAAGCAAAAACAGGCTCTTGGTGGACAGCTTGGCATGAATGGTTGGTACAACATTCAACTGCAAAAATGGTAAAAGCACGCGCCCTAAATAAAAAACTTCCACCGGCTCCAGGAACTTATGTATTGCAGAAATAAGGAACTCAATTAATGGACAATGAATTTTTAGAAAATGTCACTTTTGATGAACTCACTATTGGACAACAAGCCAGTTTACAACGCACATTAACTCAAAAGGATATTGATCTTTTTGCAATTATATCTGGTGATATCAACCCAGCTCATCTCGATCCTAATTTTGCGAGGAGCGATATGTTCCACGGAGTTGTAGGACATGGCATGTGGACCGGTTCTTTGATTTCTACCCTTTTAGGTACTGTATTACCCGGACCAGGAACTATCTATATAGAACAAGAAATTCAATTTAAAAAGCCAGTTCACCTAGGAGACGTGGTTACCATAATCATCACGGTGAGTGACAAAAATGTAGAGAAAAAGACTGTATCTTTTAATTGCAAAGGGACTAATCAAAAAGGAGAAAGCATTATTGAAGGGTCTGCGACAGTCCTTGCACCAGTGCAAAAATTACGCGTCCCCAAAACTGAATTGCCTCAAGTTGAACTTCTCAACCATGACCATTTTCATGACACTATCAGCTCATGCCAGAAATTGCCGCCCATCAAAACTGCAGTAGTTCATCCTGTTTCAGCCAATGTTATAGAATGCATAGCCGACTCTGTGAAAGCAAGTCTAATTATCCCCATCCTCATTGGTCCTACTGCCCGAATTATAGAAGCAGCTAAAGAAGCAAAAATTGAGTTATCTTCTTGGGATATTATTGATACAGAACACAGTGATGCTGCAGCGACAAAGGCAGTAGAACTTGCTGCTACAGGAGCGGTCGATGCAATTATGAAAGGCTCTCTCCATACCGATGAATTAATGTCTGCAGTAGTTCCAGTCTCTGCTGGATTGCGCACTAAATACCGCATTAGTCATGTCTATGTGATGAATGTTCCAACTTATCATAAGCCCTTATTTATTACTGATGCAGCAATTAATATCGCGCCTAATGCAGCAGATAAGGCCGATATTTGCCAAAATGCAATTAATCTTTGGCGTATTTTATACAACAACAAAGTTAAGCCTAAAGTTGCAATACTTGCTGCTGTTGAAACAGTTAATACTAAAATGCAAGCTACGGTCGATGCAGCCATTTTATGTAAAATGGCTGATAGAGGACAAATCGTTGATGGCATTTTGGATGGGCCTTTAGCCTTTGACAATGCCATAAGTAAAGAAGCAGCTAAAGAAAAAAAGATAGAGTCGCAGGTAGCAGGAGACGCAGATATTTTATTGGTTCCTGAAATTGAATCAGGAAATATGCTGGCAAAACAACTCTCTTTCTTGGGACTAGCAGATGCTGCTGGCATAGTATTAGGAGCAAGAGTGCCTATTATTTTAACCAGTAGAGCCGACTCCTTAAGAACTCGATTATTATCCTGTGCTTTAGCAATGAAAATTGCCAATGCTCGTAAAACAGGGAAAATAAAATGACAGGAGCTATACTCACTATAAACACTGGTTCTTCCAGTGTGAAATTTCAGGTATTTTCCAATACTACTGAACTTTCTTTATTAGCTAGAGGCAAGGTATCTAACTTGGGAACTAAACCCAAGTTTTCTACTTATGATGAAATAGGACAACAACACAATCCCCCCCAATTTCTTGAACCTAATTGCGATCATGAGCAAGCTATTCGTCTGATACTCACTTGGATAAAACAGAATAATGCTAATCAAGATATTAAAGCAGTGGCTCACAGAATAGTTCATGGAGGGACACAGTTCACTCAAAGTACCCCCGTCACTCCGACTATCATTAATCAGTTAAAGCGGTTCAATGTTCTGGCACCACTTCATCAACCCCATAATTTGGCCGCGATAGAAATCATTCAACGTTATCAGCCCCATTTACCACAAATTGCCTGTTTTGATACCGCCTTTCACGCTCATCATGACCCCTTATTTACAACCTACGCCCTTCCCAAACAATTGCGTGATTTAGGTGTTAGACGTTATGGTTTTCATGGACTTTCTTATGAATGGGTAGCACATTGCTTACAACAGGATTATCCTGATTTGGCTAAAGGACGCGTTATTACGGCACATTTAGGAAATGGTGCTAGTTTATGTGCTATGAACAACGGAGTGAGCGTTGACACCACTATGGGCTTAACCGCTATGGATGGATTACCCATGGGCACGCGCTGTGGCAGCTTAGATCCAGGCGCTGTCATTTACATGTTGAGAAATTCAGGCTTATCTTTAGATGAGATAGAACATATACTCTACAATAGTTCAGGTCTTCTTGGTTTATCTGGTTTAACCAATGATGTGAAAGAATTACAAGCGAGTAAGGAGGATAGCGCTTTATTTGCTTTAGACTATTTTTGTCTTAAGATTGCCCAATTCATAGGAATGATGGCTATTGCTATCAATGGAATAGACGCTCTGGTGTTCACTGGTGGAATAGGAGAAAATTCAGAATTAATACGAACAAAAATATTGAATCAAACTCAATGCCTACAACCATTTTCTGTGCTGATTATACCAGCAAATGAAGAAAAAATGATGGCGATACATACTCAAGCCTTAATTAACGGATAAGAGAAAGTAGGTTGGCTAAAAAAGAAATGGTTTTCCGCCTTCGCGGAAATGATAAAATCCTTAAATCTCAAATTGAGAGAGTCAATTATGGATAAAGATTACTATAAAATTATGGGGGTTAGCCATGATGCCTCAGACAAAGACATCAAAATGGCATATAGAAAATTAGCACGAAAATATCATCCTGATATTAGCAAAGAGCCTGACGCAGAAGAGCGGTTTAAGGAAATGGGTGAGGCCTATGAAGTGTTAAAAGATCCGGTAAAAAGAGCGGAATACGACCAATATATCAAAAATCGTGAGTTTAACCAAAGACAAAGAACGCAACAATCCACAGGACATGGAGAGCGATTCTATCAATTTGAAGGAGGTGAATTTGATAGTGATCTCTTTGAGTCTCTATTTGGCCATGCTCACACTCGTCGTCCAACGGCGGGACAAAATTATGAGGGAAAAATAAGCATTAGCTTAGAAGAGGCTTTTCAAGGGGCGCTCAAAAGCGTTCAAGTACCTGTAGAACAAGGAAATGAAACCAAACTACAAACTCTAAATGTTAAAATTCCAGCAGGAATCAAATCAGGACAACAAATCAGATTAGCAGGACAAGGTGCTCCCGGACATCATGGAGGTCCACGTGGAGACATTTATTTAACTATAGACATTATGAAACACCCAATATTTGACTTAATGGATAATGATATATACCTCACGCTGCCTATTACTCCCTGGGAAGCTGCTTTAGGCACTACGATTGTGGTTCCCACTCTTGGAGGAAAAATTGATTTAAAAATTCCTGCCGGTTCACAAGGAGGACAAAAATTAAGAATCAAGAATCGCGGACTACCAGGTTCTACCCCTGGAAATCAATACATTCTCTTAAAAATTATTACTCCGCCAGCAACAACTGAAGCAGCAAAAGAATTATATCAAAAAATGGCGACAGTAATGCCCTTTAATCCACGCGAAAAATTGGGAGCATAAGCATGAAAAAAGATGATTTTTTAGTAGGCGTGCTTATTGAGGAAACAACCACTATTTCGTTTTATGAAGTATGTCATAAGTACAACATTTCTGAAGAATTATTATCTGAAATGGTAGAGCAAGGATTATTCCCCAATCAGCCTAGCGATAAAGATCGAATTGCCTTAGATCAAAAAGCACTACGTCGCCTTGAAGCAGCATTTCGTTTACATAAAGATTTGGGTATTAATCTACCTGGCGTTGCTTTAGCGTTAGACTTATTGGAAGAAATAGAGAAAATGCATAAAGAACTTGAGATCTTGCGAAAACATTTCTAGTAAAAATCGTTGGGTCTATACCGCAAGAACCAGTAACGTTTGTCGGGCCAAAGGGTCCGACCTACTTTTTAATTTAACGCCACTACACATAACGAAAAAAATCTATTCTTTAGGCTGAAAATCTGGAAGCTCTTTAGGATACCGCCCTCTAATCGTTCTAAAATAGTTAACAAACTGCGGAAAGTCTTTATTTATATCCCCTGTAGGCCAAAAAGGCTCATGAATCCTGATCTCTTTGCTGGGATAATCAAAACCAATCATAACAATGGGTATCCCTGTCTGTATCGCTATGTGGTAAAACCCTTCCTTCCAACGCGTTACTAAACTACGAGTTCCCTCGGGCGCTAAGCCCAGTTTTAACTCGTCTAGTTGTTTATATAGTTCAGCTATTTGTTCTACTTTATTCCCTTGCTTGGAACGATCTACTGAGGTACCTCCTAGAGCCCTTAATAAATTACCTAGAGGAAAAAAGAAGAGTTGTTTCTTAGCCAAGAAGTTAATCTTAACCTCGACTGCAAAACGGCCCAGTAAACCAATGACTAAATCCCAATTGCTTGTATGAGGCGCTACTATCACAATATATTTCTTATCTGGAGGTAATGTTCCAACTAGTCTCCAACCAATTAACTTTAAGATAAAACGACACAAAGTTCCCATAATACAAATCTATAATTATTCTAGTTTCAGTATATACAATGAAATACCCATTTAAAAATAAATTCAACCTCACCAATAAAACAAATATTGTACTAAAATTATACTAGTAGGATTATTTTGATGGAGGGGTATCATGAAAAAGAGCGATCCGGCATTGAGCTGCCCTAATCCGAGATTAATTGCTGCTATTTACTTTGGATTACTGTCTGTAGTAGGTACTATATTAATTAATGCCCTACTCACCTCGTTAGGGATTCAAGAAAAAGTCCCACTTTTTGAAGCCATCATTTTAGGTATGGTAGTTGCTTCATGCACAGGAGCCATTATGGGAGAACGTATTGTTCACTGCCCCAAACCTTACAAAATGAAGACATTCTTAATAGGCTTTACCATGGTTATCGCTTCATTACCCATTTTTGATCTGGGACTGGTTTTCTTTATGAAACATGAGAGTAGTGACCTACTTTCTATAGCCCAAGCCCATAATATGATTTATTTTTATCTCTATGTTCTAGCGTATAGCTACATTATTTTTGGAATAGCCTTAGCTATAGGGGCGGGAATAGCAGCTATGTATTTGCGTGGCCAATTAGTATACGATATTCTAGCGACTTATCAGCCTACTAATCATGAAATTAAAGAATTGCCTGATTCACCTATAGAAAAAAACAAAGTACAACATTCTGATAGTGTGAGTATTAAGCATCACTAGTGAGTAAATTGAATAGATGCTCGAGCTAAATAATAAAAATAAACTTCTTGAGCTATTAAGCGAAGGGGCAATGATCATCACCCCTAACAATAGACTAAGCGCGGCGCTATTAGAAAATTTTTTTGCTTATAGCCAAAATAAAATATTAGATAAGCCGGTATGCCTACCTTATGGCACTATTATCACTAAAGCTTACCAGCAATTAAAACTGTTTACGCCACAACAACCACACCCCACTTTATTAAATGAAGCTCAATTGCGCCATTTATGGCAAAAGATTATAAAATCAGAGACTAACATCACCTACAGTGACGGTTTACTCATGGCTGTCATGCAAGCCTATGAATATTGCCAACAATGGCAAATTAGTCCCGAGAATCCTGCTTTTTGCTACACGCCACAAACAAGAACATTTCAACAATGGTGGCTGGTTCTTGAACAAAAACTTAACGAGCTGAATTTAATCACAGAGCATCAATTAATTCCCTATTTAGTTAATAGCAATTATCCCCTTTTTCACCAACTTATTATTTGGGTCTGTTTTGATGAGTTCAATCCCCAACAAGTGATGTTACAAAACCATCTAAATAACCAAGGATTAACTCAATATCGTTATGATTTAAAAGAACAAACAACATCCCCCCAGGTATTAGCTGCTAAAGATCAAAAAGAAGAATACCAACAACTGATTGCATGGCTGCATTTAAAATTAGATCAGGGAGGACAACGTATTGGTGTAGTAGTTCCTAGCCTACAGCAAGAATCACGTTTTCTCCAAAGAATAATAGAACAGCATTTCGATCCTACCTTGTTTAATATCTCCTTAGGTCAAGCGCTAAGTGATTTTCCTCTAGTTGCCCATGCTCTTGTCTGGCTAAAACTAGAGGCAACACAAATTAATCATCATCAAGCCTCTTTGCTATTACAATCCCCTTATTTAGGTAGTGCCAAAGAAGAATTCATAGCCAGATCACATTACCTTCAGGAAAGCACTTTATTGCAAAACCATCAATACTCTTTAAAAACACTGAGTGATGATTTAGAGGCTCTAGTACCTAAACTCTCCACACTATTAAAAAGTGTTACACCTTACCCTGAAACTGCGTCTATTCAAGAGTGGATACGTTTATTTCAGGAGCGCTTAAATTGCTTAGGTTATCCAGGAGATTATGGACTAAACTCGCACAACTATCAGTGCTTCAATAGATTTACAGCAGTTTTTGATGACTTTCGTCAGTTAAGTCTCATCACCCCTATTTTAACTGCACAAGAAGCTATAGAGGCTTTCACTCAGCTCATTGATAACACCATATTTCAAGCACAGAAAAAAAATGCGCTAATCCAAATATCGGGACTACTTGAAGCATCCGGTTGTGAATTTGATTCCCTTTGGGTTATGGGGTTAACTGATCAATGTCTCCCACAAAAAACTCGTTTATCGGCCTTTATACCACCGCAATTACAACGAGAGTTGTTCATGCCCCACAGCGCCCCAGAACGCGAATTACAATTTGCTCAACAAACCTTACAACGCTTACAAAGAGGAAGTAGCGAAACAGTATTTAGTTATCCTAAACTCCTGGGAGATACACCCAATTTACCCTGTTCTTTAATTACCCATTACCCTACTCTTTCTCCCTTGACATTGACGAGTGAAACATTAGAACCATCACCATTAATCACTCAGGAGGAGCTTTATCATGTCCCCCTAGGTTCTGAAGAGCTCGTTTCAGGTGGCACTGCTTTATTAGCCAATCAAGCAAAATGCCCTTTTAAGGCTTTTGCCGAACATCGACTTAAAGCAAAACCACTACAGATGACAGCCGACGGTTTGGATCACAAAGAAAAAGGACAGCTTATTCATAAAGTCATGGAATTACTTTGGACTAATCTAACAAGCCAAGAACGGTTGCTACATTGTACTGAGAGTGAGTTAGATCAACTGATTGAACAAACAATTAATACTGCTTTAGTGCCTGTTAAACAATCACATCCCGATTCTTTTCCCAATTTAATTCAAGAAGTCGAATACATTCGTCTAAAACGCTTAGTACAAGCAAGCTTGGAGTGGGAAAAAACACGACCTTCCTTCGTTATTACTGCTATTGAGCAAACTTACTCAGTCAATTTGGCTGGTCTTGATTTTAGGGTACGAGTTGATCGACTCGATCAAGTTGCCAATCAAAAATGGGTTATAGATTATAAAAGTACCCTCCCCACAAGCAAACCGTGGAATGAAGAGCGTCCCAAAGAACCACAATTATTACTGTATGCCTTATTGGATGAAGAGATTAATACTCTTCTATTGCTACAGCTAAAAACAGGAAAAATTATCTGCAGCGGATTTAGTGAAGAAAAGCAGGGTATTCATGGCATCACCTCATTAAAAAAAGAAGAAACCTGGGCAGAATGTAGAAAAAACTGGAAGGAACAATTAAATCTCTTAGCAGAGGAGTTTCAAAATGGCCATTGTCCACCTCAACCATTAAGCTCCAGTCTTTGCCAGCAATGCTCTTTTCAAAATTTGTGTCGTTTCCAAATAGGCTAGAATATCATGCATCATTTAATATTAGGTTACGGTTATTGCGGCTATTATTTAGCGCAGGAACTATTAAAAAATGGACAACATGTCACTGCTGTGTCACGTCATTTAGCTCCCGAGTTGCAACTACCTCAATTAACCCATTGTAGCCATGACCTCAGCCAGCCTTTCCAGTGGACAGAGAACAATACTATTATTTATTACTTGATTCCCCCATCCCCTCATGGGGATAAAGACAGTTTTTTAAGCCAATTTCTTAAACGCAATACACTACAAGCACAAAAGATAGTCTATTTTGGTGCCAGTAGTGTTTATGGCGATCATCAAGGGGCATGGGTCAATGAACAATCCTCTTGTATAAGAGGCCATTCGCGCCAATTACGTCGCATTGACGCAGAACAACAATGGTTAGCTTATTGCAAAAAAAATAATATCGCTTTGCTATTACTACGAATTGCAGGAATTTATGGTCCTCAGCGTTTGCCTATAGACGCTGCGAAAGCACAAACCCCCATAATAGAAAGTAATGAAGCACCATTAACTAATCATATTTATGTTAGAGACTTGGCAAGAATATCCTATTTTCTTGCTTGTGCTAACACAACAGATTCAGTCTATAATGTCGCTGACGGCAACCCTCAACCCATGGGAACCTTACAACAATTGGTAGCACAAAGATTAAAAGTTCAACAAGCCCCCTATGAATCATGGCAACAGGCATGGGATAGAGCTACGCCAATGAAAAGAGAGTTCATGCAGAGTTCAAAACGGTTGAATATAGAGAGATTAAAATTAAGTCTTGGAACAAAGTTCTTCATCCACACTTTAAATGATGCTGTAAAGGAAATTTTGATAGAACAAGAACTTATCCTTTAGAGATCAACCTGATCATCGCTTTATTTTTAAATCCAATCATGCTAAAACTGCATCTTGCCTATCCTATAGACATTTATCAACTTTAACTTACAAAGAGATAAATTATGCCTTCATATAGCAATGCAGCACTGCTGGAACAACGAATATCACGATGTTATTCTGAACTTATTAAGCTTTTACAATACGAGGATATAGACTACTTATTGAAAATAAAAATAAGGCAAATAAATGCCTTTTATCAACAAGCTTTTAATAAGACCTCAGATGAAGAAGAAGGCCTCTCTATTGTAGAACAATATGAACAATTTATTATTACTGCGTCGGAAGTTCGATCTGGGCTAATAACAGCAGAACAAGCATACGAAAAAATAGAAGAAAAAATTGAAGAAGAGCAAATCAACGTCCTGATAGACAATATTTTAAAAGTATGCGAATTATTGTTTTGGGTCTCTGTTGCGGCAATTTCATATGCTATCTGCCTCTCAGTAGGCCTCCCTCTACTTTTTCTTGAACCACTTATAGGCTGTGCAGTCAGTACAGGAACGAGTGTACTTTTTTTAATATCTGTGGTCAGTGCCGCTAATTGCTTTGAAGAGTTTAAAACTTTTGACCCCATTAATAATCAATATGCAAGAGAGAAGGATTTACTCTCTTTCTTTAGTACGAATGAACCTAAAATAAAATCCTCAGAAGAATTGGCGCCATGTTCCGAAGAAGAGGTGAATTCAACACCTGAATTAGGATATTGCCTTTAGTTGCATTGCGAAATTTAGCAAGATGCTTAATAATGATTAAATTATTGATTAATGGAATGGATATGTCATTCAAATTAGTTAAAACACAAATCCTATGTTATGGATTAATGGTTTGCGTACTAAGTAGTTGTTTTCGCCCACCATATAATAATTTTCGTACGGATCCACGCGCTGCTCGTAAAACAGCTGGCGGGGCAGCTTTTGGTGCTACAGTTGGAGCCTTAACTGGTGGTACCGTAACTGGAGCACTTATTGGTGGAGCTATAGGTGGCGGTGTTGGGGCTACTATAGGTCTTTATAAAGACACTAAGCCAGCCATAGTAAAAGAGCTAAGAAAGCAAGACATCGATTTTGTCGAATATGGCGATACGATGACCTTATATGTTCCTACTGATAAGTATTATATGTTTGCCAGTCCACGATTGAATGAGTTGTGTTATCCAGGCTTAAATAATATTGTGAAACTAATTAAACTTTACCCAAACAGCCCGATTTATGTTGCAGGATTTACTGATGATGTAGGTTCTCGTTATCATAAGCGACTGCTGTCACAAGCCCAAGCAGAAACAATGCTTAGCTTCTTATGGGCAAATAACATTCAGGCATACAGATTAAAAGCTGAAGGTTATGGTGATAAACACGCAGTTTCAGAAAATAGTCTGATTCATGGAAGTGCTCAAAACAGAAGGATAGAAATTCAATGGTTCACAGGATTAGTTGCCCAAGCAAAAACGCAAGTGATGTATGTAAAATAAGGTTAATTAATGTATTCAAGATTTATAGGTGGTATTCTTTTAATTGTTGGGACCTCGATAGGCGGAGGAATGTTGGCTTTACCTGTAGCTAATGCATCAACAGGATTTCTACAATCATCTCTCTTTCTGTTTATTTGCTGGGCTTTTATGACCTTTGGCGCGCTGTTTATTCTCGAAGCTAATTTATACCTCCCTCGAGGAAAACATATGGTGTCCATGGCTGCAGCGACCTTGGGTAATTATGGTTTATTAGCCGCATGGATTAGTTATCTCTTTTTACTCTACACATTGCTTTCGGCTTACATATCTGGTGGTGCAGATGTACTCAACAGCTTGCTTCTAAAAACGGGATTGCATCTCAATGAGTGGCAAGCAAGTTCATTATTCACACTGATTTTTGGATTAGTTGTTTACGGCGGCATTCATTATGTTGATTGGGTCAATCGTGGATTGATGTTTGGCAAGTTGACTGTTTACTGTCTGTTGGTGTTATTTATCGCTCCTCATATCGAATTTCAACATTTTCAACATGGTAATATGCGTTATATAGGTGGTTCTATCATGATATTAATCACCTCCTTCGGATTTGCCATTATTGTTCCCAATCTTAGAGATTATTTTGACGATGATATAAAAACATTGAGAAAAGTCATTCTAATTGGTTCACTGATTCCTCTAGTATGTTATATCACTTGGGATGCCATTATTATCGGCACGTTGCCCTCAGGAGGAGAGCAGGGCCTAGATAGCCTTATGCAAAATCCTCATGCTACTAGTGCTTTAGCCAGCTTATTATCCGCTAAAATTCAAAGTACATGGATCAGTGCTTTATTTAATTTTTTCACCTCGATTTGCATGCTAACCGCATTTTTGGGAGTGTCCTTATGCCTCTATAGCTTTCTTGCAGATGGATTAAAATTGCGTGAATATGGCTCTCATGGTGTTGGATTATTTCTACTGACCTTTTTACCTCCACTACTTATTGTAATTTATTACCCAGGAGCTTATATCCACGCGTTAAGTTATGCCGGCATTTTCTGTATTATCTTATTACTACTTTTACCTGCTTTAATGTGTTATTTTGGTAGAAAGCAATACAACACGGTATACAAGGTGCCCGGCGGCAAGCTCTCACAGTGTACTGTAATAATCGCTTCTCTAGCTTTATTGATTCACGAAATTTGGGGGATCATAGCTTGAACTAGCTGAAGCTATTGACTTATTTTGAAGAATAAAGTACCATATTGTTCTATATTTATACTATTTGGGTTAAAATCAAGTGCTCAATTCAAAATTAATCGGTGGCATATTATTGATTGTAGGGACTTCTATCGGTGGTGGAATGCTTGCGCTTCCTGTTTCTACTGCGGAAGTGGGCTTTGCCAACTCCCTAGTTTTTCTTTTTTTGTGCTGGTTAGTCATGACAGCAGGGGCGTTACTTGTTCTGGAAGTTAATCTTCGCCTACCCCCTGGCAGCAATATGATTTCTATGGCAAAAGCAACACTAGGTGTTCCTGGACAGATTATTGCTTGGATTACTTATTTATTTTTACTTTATACCCTACTCGCTGCCTATATCTCAGGAGGCAGTGATGTGTTTAATGCTTTATTGCATAAAGCTAATATTGAATTACCCACCTGGCTCACTTCCATCATTTTCACTGCTCTATTTAGTTTTGTTGTTTATAAAGGGATTCGCTCAGTAGATTATGTCAATCGTGGTCTAATGTTTGGTAAATTAGGCGTCTATGTTCTCTTAGTAGCTATTATCAGCCCTCACGTCTCTCCTGTTGGTTTAGTCGGTGGATCAACTCGAGCTATTACTGGAACATTGATGATCTTGATCACCTCATTTGGCTTTGCCTCTATAGTGCCTAGTCTACGTGATTATTTTGAAGATGACGTACGTACGTTACGTCGTGTTATTTTATTTGGCTCACTGATTCCTTTATTCTGTTATATATTATGGGATGCAGTGATCATGGGAGTGGTTTCTCGTGAAGGCAACAGTGGCCTCATTGCATTGATGAATTCTGAACACGCAACCAGCGGCTTAACTGAAGCGTTACATCAATCGGTGAATAATCAATGGATTAGCGGATTTTTTGGCTTTTTTACCTCAATATGTATGGTTACTGCTTTTCTAGGTGTTTCACTAGGTTTATTTGACTTTTTAGCTGATGGCTTAAAGCTTAAAAAATCAGGCAATCAAGGCCAATACACTTTAGCCCTCACCTTTTTACCGCCCCTGGCTGTAGTATTATTCAAACCAGGAATTTACTTACATGCATTAAGTTATGCGGGTATTTGCTGTGTTATTTTACTACTCCTCTTACCTGCAATTATGGCATGGCAAGGAAGAAAAACTTGCACACTCGTACCGGCAGAAAGCCACATGGTACCAGGCGGTAATCCAAGCTTAGGTCTCATAGGTTTTATCGCTATAGGATTACTAATAGTCGCAATAATGTATTAATCTCTTCTTTCTTGTAGGTTGGGTTGGGCTACGCACAGCGTAACCCAACATTGATCCCATTCTATTACTCCAAAAAATGGTCTAAAATTAAATAAACAAATAATTTTGAGGGACAAAAAATGACATTACAGCCATTTAAAAAAGATGAAGAAGTAGAGAAATTACAATTTTTTCAAAACCTTGTTCCTGGAAAGCAAGAATCGCCATTTATTGAGCGTTATAAAGAAGAGTGTTTGAATGAAGATAATGAGGAAAACAATGAAAGAAAACAATTACTAAACCACTTTCCTCCCGTGCTCTCTTTTTATGAACAGCAAAAAAAGAAATTCTACGAAAAAGAAGCTCAAAATTGTCAACAATATTGCTGCGGTGGCATGTCCATGAATATGAGTGACGATGAGCCCTTGTTAGAACCTAAAGATCATTATATGTTTTCAACTGGCTCTGGTAAAATGTATGAAGGTAATGCCAGCTCTATCACAAAGGCAGTACAAGATGACATACGAAAAGAACCATTTGGTAGTGCACAACAAAACCAAGAGATTTCCGCACTCCAACAATTTGCAAATATCGTCGATCAGAGACAAATAGGTACCTCACCTGCAAAACCAGATCAATCCGCTAGTATGACACAAGATCAAAAATACAATCCTTTTCAGACGGCTCCTAAACCAAAACAAGAATAGTTTAAAGTCCTCCTCATCGCCAAGGAGTGAGGGGGGAAAAAGGTTCATCTAGCACAACTCCCTGTCTTCTTCTTGTGTAACACATCAATTTCGTCGATAATGCAGCCTGATTCTAATCGTTTATTTTTTCAACAAGAACTATACCATCAAATGCCAGAACACTACTCTGCTAAGCTATTGAATACCCAAAAACCTATTTATTATTTCTGGCTCTTTATTCTTATCCATACCCTATTGTGGACTATTGGACCTGCGTTATTAAGACCAACTGTTCCTCATGATACATTGGAAGGCATTACTTGGGGCCTGCAATGGCAATTAGGCTATAACAAACATCCTTTTTTAACCGCTTGGCTTTGTGCAGGAATAACGCAATTATTCGGGATCACAGGCTGGCCAGTGTATCTTTTAGCCCAGCTAGCAGTATCTATAACCTTTATTGCCGTTTGGAAGCTGGCACAACAGATCCTCCCGCTACTTCATGCCCTTATAGCAACATTACTATTAGAGGGGATTCTTTTCTATAACATCAATTCCTTTAATTTTACTCCTGATACCCTACAATCTCCTTTATGGGCATTACTAAGCTTGTTTTTTTATAAAGCTCTAACAAAACAGAATTTAAGTAACTGGCTCTACACCGCTCTTTTTGCCGCCCTTAGCGTCTGTACAAAGTACCAAGTAGCATTATTATTGCTACCTATGTTCTTATTTTGTTTATTTAATCCAGTAGCACGGAAAAGTTTTACAAAGCCAGGAATATATTGTGCTCTACTGACATTTATATTATTAATGATGCCTCATCTCATCTGGCTCTATAAGCATCATTTTATTACCTTAACCTATGCAGCAGAAATTTCTTCAGACTACACGCTCAAGAAAAGTCTCTTAAATCATATTACTCATCCTATTGGATTCTTGATTAACAGCATTATTGATGTTGTAGGAGTGTTTATTTTACTTTGGCCTTTTTATAAGAAGTCTAATAATAAAATCCCGCTTCATATAGATTCTTTTCAAAGACAGTTTCTTATAGCCTTAGGATTAGGACCAATCACCCTTACTTTCTCACTCTGCTGTATTACTGGAGATTATTTTCCTCCTCGATGGTCTACCCCCTATTTTTTTATGGTAGGCATTCTTTGTATCAGTTACTTAAAACCAGCTCTGTCTAAAAGACAATTGCAACAATTTGGCATCACACTGATCCTTTTTAGTTTTTTACTATTCTTGATCAGAATGAGTACACTAACCCTGTTTCCAAGACCTAGCAGCGATGCTTTTCTACCCAATAAACAAATCGCTGCAACATTATCAACACTTTGGAAAGAGCACTATCACACTCAATTACCTTATCTTGCAGGAAGCCACTACCTTGTTTCAGGGGTAGTACCTTACATGACTCATTACCCTATACCTTATTTGAGCTGGCAATCAGAGGATAGTGCTTGGTTTGATGAACAACAATTACATCAACATGGCGGACTTTTTATCTGGGATAAGAATGGATATTACACTTGGGATAAGCAAAGCCAGAACCATACCAATTTGCCTGCTGCTGTCATGGAACGTTTTCCAAAGCTTAAAATAATGCCTGATTATACTTTTTATAGATTATCAGACAATCGCACGATAGTGATTGGTGTAGCAATTTTACCGCCAAATTCATAGTGATCTCCCTACCCTATTCATAGAGCTATTTCCTTCTAATTGATTAGAATTATCATATACTTTATCATCTCTCATCAAGATCAAATCCAGAATAAGAAATAAATGCAAAATACAACAAAATGGCTAGCCATAGCGCTAATAACGCTGATTCCTACTCTGTCTTTCGCAACTCTAAGACAATTCACTAGCAGCGATTGCGCTGCTTTAGCAATGCCTAAAACGGTCTTATTAGTTCATGCATCATGGTGCCCACACTGCAAGGCTTTTTTGCCAGTTTACGAACAAGTTTCTGATAAAGAAAAATACAGGGATTGGATTTTCTATCAAATGGTAAATGATAAATTTGAAAATGTTTGTGGTACTGCTATTAGAGGTGTTCCTGTCACCTTTAAAAATAATATGAAAAACAATTTAATGGGAAACAGATCACACTTAGCCTTGGAAGAATTTTTAGATTCGTAGGCCTAGAATAAACTAAGTTTTTCAATTTTTTTCAATAGCACTCTTGCTTCAGGTAACAACTGTAGTGTTTCTTTTTGTTCAAAACCTTATATCAACAAGATTGAAGTGGTTTAATAGATCTGTACACCCCAGTTAAGAGATAATGTATTTAACTGGAGAAAGTAATGACGATAAGAAAGAAATACCCAAAAGAATTTAAACTTGATGCTATGAGCTTGGTATTAGAACAAGGTTATGGGGTCACGGAAGCTGCGAATAATTTAGGTATCGCCCAAGCACTATTAAGCCGTTGGATAAAAGAACATAAAGAGCAAGATAGCCAAGCATTTCGAGGAAATGGCAAGTTAACAGCAGAACAATTAGAGATACGTCGCCTGCAGGAAGAAAATAAACGCCTTAAAATGGAAAAGGAAATCTTAAAAAAGGCGGCGGTCTTCTTT
>DAIAOV010000037.1:0-23603 GCA_027437055.1 Legionella sp.
CCGCTAAAAAATGCGCAACAACGCATCCATGTGGAAGAGCAAAAACGTTTGGCAGAGCAACTCAGACTGGATGAGCTACAAAGTAAGCAACGAGAAGCTCAAGAGGAGAGTGAAAAACAACGTGCTGAGCAAGACAAACAACGTGTTGAAAATGAAAAACAACGCGAAGAACAAGAAAAACAACGTGCTGAGCAAGCAAAGCAACAACGCGAAGAACAAGAAAAACAACGTGTTCAGGATGAAAAACCAGCTGAAAAATCGACATACCATAAGGCATTCGATGAAGCAATTAGTGTATTAAAAGAAAAAATGAAGGAATTCAAAGACGATCCAAATTATAGTAAAGATCCAGAATTACAAAAAGCGTATAACGCTACGAAGGAGCTTCACACAGCCTTGGAACGTGAAGGAAATAAGTTTTTCACAAAAGAGCCCACTTTGGCTAGTTACACAAACTTCAAATTAAATTGCAAAAGGCATGTAAATGATGCCAGAGATGTATTAGACCACCACCGTGGATGGGGAAAAATATTGTTAAATGTTTTTGCTATGATAATCACGGCAGGCATAGGGTACGCTATCGCAGCAGGTATCAACATCGCTGTTAATAAAGGTAAATTTACCTTCTTCGAGACAGACACTTCTGCAAAACTCTCTATAATTGAAGAACAGATAGAGACTCAAGCCAATAAAGCAGCTCCCGCTGCCTAAAACACCATAAATGTAACCCGGTTGCTCACCGGGTTACAAGAAAATTCAATCATATTACAATTTATGCAACATAGAACCAAAAACTCCATGAGGGTCGAATTCTTTCTTCAAATTTATCCATGAAGCATAGTGCTCACCAAAATGATTATTCCAATAATTTGCAGATAATTCCTGACCTAAAAAACCCGACAAATATCGTTTACCTCCGTTGGAAATAAAGTACTCATCAAGCACTTGTATTGCTTGCATACAGCCCTCTTTAAGAATACTCGGTATACCAGGAGTTAAAATCATAAAAGAGTAAACGGACTCGCCTTCAGGCAACATTAGAAAACCAGCGATATGTCTTGCTATAGGAGCTATATGAACGAGATTGGCATAATGAATGGGTAATTGAAGTAACACCTCATTAAGCTGTTTTTTTAAAACCGTCGCTGCTATAAAACATTCATACCAAGGATGAAATAAATCCCATTGCCCCAACATTTTCATTACTTCGAATCGAGAATTGTGCCTTAAGAAATAAGACAGAATGGGTTCCTCTTGACTATGGATTATCTGCCAAGGCTTTAAATCTTTAATAACGTCAGGTAACTGAGGGGCTGTATGCTCGTATTCAAGAGAACAATGTAATCCATAAAGCCATTGTGCTATAGGCACTCTTTTACCTTCTTTTAATTTGGCCCCTTGAACTGAGGGAGAGCAAAATAACTCCATATAATCCGCTCTACTTTTTACTTTCTCTATGTCTTCAAACCATTGTTCTTGAGAGGTATAAACCAAGAAAAAGGTTTTTACTTGAGAAGCCACTGGTCTTAATTGAATGCATGCTTTAGTGATCACAGCAAAGCGCCCTTGGCCTGACAAGCAAGCATGAAATAGTGGCGAATCTTCTTTAACGATATGTTTTTCCCCTAATCCATCTATTACTTCTAAAGCAGCAACATGTGAATTAATTGATCCATACTTAAATGAGGAAGCGCCAACACCTCCAGCAGACAGCACTCCTCCTACCGACAAATTACAATTATATGGTAATACAAAAGGGGCTTTGTGCTGTTGTAGTGATACATTAAGTAGATCGGACCAACTGGTATTAGCCTCAACCCAAATAGTATTTTCTTCTAAATCCAGAGGCTTATTAAAATTCTGCATGGACAGGGCTAAGCCTCCGGGTAAAGACAAAGATTGTCCTCCCTGACTTAACCCGTTACCGCGAATAGTTATCGGTAATTGATGTTGATGAGCAAAAGTAATTAATGATTGTAAGTAGTTTATATCGTGAGGGATACATACTGCTGATGGGGAGGAGTGAATTAATTTACCGAAGTCCTGACTAAAAACAGCAAGCGTTTGTTCATCACTGAACAACGCTTGCCCTGTTTCTTTATTATGCAGCTTGATTGCTGCTGTATTCCACTGGTTGAGTAACGACATGTTGATTCCTTTCTTTAGCTTGTTCTAATCGTTTTGTACATGCAATAACTAGTCCATCAAGCATCTTATTGAATGCTACATAGCATCTATCTACCATTTTTAATCCTTCACGACGTATATTGATTGGCAGTCTTCTTGCGAAGATATTTCTTTCCATTTCTTCTTCAAAGAGAGCATGTGCCAGTTCTACTTCTAAATGAGAACTAGAGAAATATTTAAGATTTTTATCCTCGCCAGTTTTACTAACTTGCTTGACTACTTTTTCAAAAAAAACATGTCCTGATGATTCTATGGTTAACAGTAAAGCAACATTTAAGATTTCTTCATCCAATTGATACATTTCTGCCATTATCGTGTAGGCAGCATCCCGAATTAATTGAGAATCTTTACAGTATAGCCACGCCACATCATCTCGACCACAAGATGGATCCTGGCTAAATTGACTCATGTACTTTTTATCACTCAAAAACCATTTGTCATGACCTGCATCTTCTAGTCTATGGTGGCGAGCAACTTTCTTCAGATAAGGGTCTTTGACTCTTTCTTCATTAATACGGAGTATATCTTGGAATGTCATAGCCCAAAAAGTTAGTTCAGGAACAAAATAGCTAATTTCTTCAAGGCTATTTAATTGTTCTAACAAGCTAAAAAAAGGATGGTTCATAAATTCGTTTTGTTTTGAATCTATATAAGTTTGAATAGTTTTCATGATGACTGACTCCAAGGAAAATATTTATTGACAATTTAATCCTTGCAGTTGTCGTGCCAACTTTTCACTAAATTGCTCTAAATTTATACTAAAAAATCACTTCTTTTTCCTTTCCTCCACGAACAAGCCTCAGGTAGCGACAAAAAAATGCCCCTGCTTCTACTACATTTGACAATTTTTTGACTAAAAAATATTCTTTAAAATTAATAATCTATTTTTTCCTAAAAAATATTTGCCAATTTTTTGTCATAATTCATCATTAATTTATCAACTTCCTGCCAATTTACCTCACTTATATCATTTATAGAGTGACAAATTTCATTTAAAAATGTCGCCTGCAACTCTCCTACTGCCATAGCGCAAGCATAAGGAGTGTTAGTAAACATTACTAATACATGTTTTGATACATAACGCTCAGGATAACGATGCATTAACTCACGTTCTATTTGCTTTTGTAGTAAAAATTTAGGACTTCTAATGTCTGAATGTATTTCATAGTAATTGTCCATAGACATTTTTGCCACAGCATCAGTATTTATCTTTCTTTGCCCATAGAAAACAGGCATTACTTTAGACCAGTCATCTTTAAATTGATTTAATAGTTCATCAAGGATACGACAATCTTCAAAGGCACTATTCATTCCTTGTCCAAAGAAAGGAATAACTCCGTGTGCTGCATCCCCAATTAATAAACATTCATCTTTGTAATACCAAGGAGTACATTTTATAGTGCTCATATGACCTGTAGGATTTTCGAAAAACTCATTCACCAAATGAGGCATCACCTTATAAGCGTCGGGAAACTCCTTGCTAAAAAAGGATACCAGTCTTTCTTCATTATCTAAGAAAGAAAAACTGTTACTTCCTTCGTTGGCTAAAAACAAAGAGCCTGTAATTGAATCATCAGGATTAGGGTTGCCTAGCAACATAAAAGAATCCCGCGGCCAAAGATGGAGATGTTCTCTAGCCATGCCTACAGTGTGTGTTTTGCTTATAGATAATTCTTTATATCCATGAGAAAGAAAATCTCGAGTTGCTTCAACTAATCCAGCCTCTTTCAAAGCATCCCTCAAATAAGAGTGAGCCCCATCAGCCCCTATTAATCGTTGATAGCTATGTCCAACATATCCTCCATTTCTGGTTTGGAACTGTAATTTTTTATTATAAAAATCAATATGATGTAATTTCATTTCAAAATGTAAATGAATATTTTCGTATTGCTCCGCTTTATTAAGTAATAATGCATTAAGATCGGCTCGAGAAATAGCATTAATATGTTCATTTTGATGTCGACCAAAAGGTTGATATTGCACCTCACCATTAATTTGATGTATCGCTCTTGCACGCATTGGAACCATGATTTTATTCACTTCGTCCATTAAATTCATTGCTTGTAGACCGGTAATTCCTCTGCAAGAAAGAGCCAGATTAATAGATCGCCCATAATCAGTTGGACTATTACGTATGTCCGTCCTTGATTCAAATACATCAACTATATAACCACGTCTCGCTAAATATAAAGAACAAAGAGTTCCCGCTAAGCCGCCGCCAATAATGGTGATTTTTTGCATTATTCCTCCCTCCCAATCCCACATTCATATCCAATAAAACAGCAATTGGTGAATCATTTGATTGAGGATAATCAAATTCATGCTCCAAATAGCTATCAATCCTGACATTGCCTCTATTGTCAGAAAAATAGAACTATCCGCATCAGTTTTAATTCTGAAAGTGTCTCATTATCATCTATGCTATTTACTGCCTCACTTTACTTTTAATCCAAAAAAAAAACAGCAACACCATACCACTAACCGTTGTACGCTATGATGTAAGCTCTGCACTTGTTACTATCCATGCATATTTCTTGGTTTTTTACCAAAAAATAAAATAGTACGAATGTATAAAGTAGCATCATTTCAGTGCACTAACAGTGACACATTGTTCATCATTTAAAGTCGTGCAAGAATTGTACCGAATTTGTAAAATTCGTGAAAATTATTATTAATGTCTTAAATGCGGATTAAGAGCAAAAATCTATCATTCCGATTTTTTGGGTAACAGCTTGTTTCCATCTTATAGAGCCGTTCAGCCTGATGAGGAGCATCAGCGACGTCTCGAAGGCTCTATGTAAAGACTTCGAGACAGCGCTATGCGCTTCCTCAGCCCGAACGGTTTTGAAGTGATACTTCTTAAGTTATGAAGCCATTAGGCGAACGGAAGTATAGATACAAAAAATTTGTAATTTAAAAAACCAAATGATAGATTTTTGCTCTTAATTCGCATTTAACCTGACGTCTATGAATCACAATTGGAGGAAAGGAAATAAACTATCAGTTCCTAATTTTGGCATCATGTAGACCATTAATAAATTCAAAAATTTTATCAGCCGTCTCAGGCGGTTTATAATAATATCCTTGAGCAAAATCACAGCCGTGAGAGGTAATAAAATCTCGTTGAAACTCGTTTTCTATTCCCTCTGCCAACACTTCTATATTCAAGCTATGTCCTAAATTAATGATAGCCTTGGCAATAGCAGCATCATTTTGATTCGTTGCCATTTCACTAATAAAAGAACGATCAATTTTTAATTTATCAACTGGGAATTGCTTTAAATAAGACAAACTTGAATAACCTGTTCCAAAATCATCGATAACTAATTTGATGCCCATATCTTTTAATGAATACATGGTTTCAACGACGTGTTCAATGTCTTCAATTAACAGACTTTCAGTTAACTCAAGCTCCAAATATTTGGGTTGCAGACCAGTACTTTTCAAAATTTCAGATATCAAATCAGGTAAATTAGTTTGTCGAAATTGGCGCCCAGATATATTGACTGCCACACTTAAATTTTTAATTCCTTGTTTTTGCCAACTTTTAAGTTGTGTACATGCCTCTCTCAATACCCATTCCCCAATGTCAAGGATTAAAGCGTTTTCCTCCGCCATAGGAATAAAATTTGCCGGGCTAACCGTACCTAAATTTTTACTATTCCAACGTAATAAAGCCTCAAAACCTACTATTTTAGACTGTTTCAAATCAATCAATGGTTGATATACTAAATACAGCTCATGATTTTTTAACGCGTCTCTTAAAGCTGTATCTAACTGCATATGATTGATGACTCTTCGATTCATTTCAGGTTCGAAGACTCTGTAAGTATTCCGTCCATTATCTTTCGCATGATACATCGATAGATCTGCACTTTTCATTAAGGACTCATAATCTTGCCCATCGCGAGGATAGAAACTAATACCAAGACTGGCGGTAATCTTTAAGCTATGTTGATCAATTTGTATCGGTCTTGCGATTGCATGTAACAGATCCTGAGCCATCGTTTCGGCTTGTTTCATCTCATCAAGATTAGAAAGTAAAATAACAAACTCATCTCCTCCTAATCGGGCAACAGTATCAAAATCATCAGTAGCAATTAATAACCGGTTAGCAATAAACTGTAATAATTTATCACCCATGTTATGACCTAAAGTATCATTGGTCATTTTAAAGCGGTCTAAATCCAAAAATAAAAATGCCAACATGCTGTTTTTCTTTTTTGCCTGTAAAATGGCTTGTTCTACTCTATCCATTAACAATACCCTGTTAGGTAGATTGGTCAAGGAGTCGTAGGTAGCTTGCATTATGAGTTGATTTTCCATATCCCGACGTTGGGTTATGTCATTTAAAATACACACATAATGCTTTACATGACCTAAAAGGTCTTTAACAGGAGCCACACTAATTTCGCACCAAAATACCTCCCCATTTCTGCGGATATTTTCCATCTCCACAGTTTCTTCACGTAATTCTCTGATGGCTAGTTGGATTCTCTTATTATTTACCTCATCAACATCTATTCCTTGTAACGTATGTAAACTCTTTCCTAACGCTTGCATTTCAGGATAACCCGTTGTCCTTTCAAAGGCCTTATTAACATAAATCACTTTATTTTCATTTTTGGAAATATCAATAATTGCTATACCATGGGTACTGGCCTCAATAGCTCGCTCACGAATGCGTAACTCATCTAAAGCCATACGCTTTTGTGTTACATCACGAAAACTGTATACTCGACCTACTATTTGATTACCTACGCGTTGTGGCTGAGTGAAACGCTCATAAATACGACCGTCTTTGAAGGTTAACTCCGGTAGTTCACCTTGCCACTCAGGGTTTTGATAAAGATATTGCACATCAGAAATTAATGATTGAGGATCAGTTAATTGCTCTAAAATGTAGTCAAAGCTAATACTTTCCTTTCCAGACTCCATCATATAAGAAGGAATACGCCACATTTCAACAAATTTTTGATTCCAATCCACTACGGCCCCTTGACCGTTAACCATCATGATTCCATCAGCGGTCGATTCTAGTGTTGCACGCAGTAATGAAAGAGATTTTTCTAACTCCGTATTCTTTTTTACAATTTCATCGGTTTTAATTGAAATATTATCCGTTAACGGTCTATTTTTAGTGCGTTTAAATTCAGGCTGATTGTGATACCACTGCTCAAGCAAAACGGAGAGCTCAGGATGTGTTACAACGATACCTAACACCTCCCCAATATCTGTTAAAGATGGATCTTTGCCTCGTTTCTTAATCATTTCGGCGGCAGAGGCAACTTTTTCATAATCGATTTCTTGCCTACGCATGCATCCCTCACTAGAATGTCTTACTAAATATTTATCGGCTGTCCCTTATTTAACTTTAGAACATAATAAACTAAATGTATAATACTCAGCCTAAGAACTTGTTAATTAATTTTAAGAATAATTAAATATTATCGTGCAGTATTTAAATCATAAAAAGGAATAGAAGAAAATGAAGAAAGGTCATTTTGATACTCGCGCAATTCATGCAGGCCAAGAACCATGTCCTAGTACAGGGGCTGTAATGACTCCTATTTATGCGACTTCTACCTATAAACAGAGTGCTCCGGGAGAGCATCTTGGTTATGAATACTCTCGCACCAAAAATCCTACTCGTTCTGCTTATGAAGCCTGTATTGCAAGCTTAGAGTCAGGACAAAGAGGATTTGCCTTTGCTTCAGGAATGGCAGCAATTAACACAGTTATTGATTTGTTAGATTCAGGAGATCATGTCATAGCAATGGACGACCTCTACGGAGGTACTTTTAGATTATTTGATAAAGTGAAAACACGCACCTCCAATTTATCATTTTCCTTTATTGATATGTCTAATCCCAGCAATATTGAGGCTGCAATTACTCCTAAAACTCGCTTAATCTGGTTAGAAACTCCGTCGAATCCCATGTTAAAATTGGCTAATTTACGTGAGATTGCAGCAATTGCCAAAAAGCATAAACTCATTACTGTTGCAGACAATACCTTTGCTACTCCATGGATCCAACGCCCAATAGAAAAGGGATTTGATATAGTGATTCATTCCGCAACCAAATACCTCAATGGCCACTCCGATGTAGTCAGTGGCGTAGTTGTGGTGGGTGATAATCCCGTCCTTGCAGAAAAAATAGGATTTTTACAAAACTCTTGCGGCGGTATTGCAGGGCCATTCGATAGTTTTCTTGTACTGAGAAGTTTAAAAACTCTCTCTCTCAGAATGCAGCGCCATTGTGACAATGCGGAGCAACTGGCTCATTGGCTAAGTACAAAACCCCAAGTAAAAAAAGTTATTTATCCTGGATTAAAAAGTCATCCTCAACATGCCTTAGCCCAAGAACAAATGCATGGTTTTGGTGGAATGATTTCTATAGTCATAGATGGTGGGCTTGAGACCGCCAAACGATTTTTAGCACGATGCGAATTATTTACTCTGGCCGAAAGCCTCGGGGGGGTAGAAAGTTTAATTGAACATCCTGCGATTATGACTCACGCCTCTATTCCTCCGAAAAAACGTCAGGAATTAGGCATTGAAGATGGCTTTATTCGGCTTTCGGTCGGTATAGAACACATCGATGATTTACAAGCTGATTTAGAATATGCCTTAACTTAATAGCAGTGAGCATCAGGGCATAAGCGTTCACATAAACATAGGGGTTATATGCTGTTTGGTTTTAATTTTTTTGGAGTAGTAATTTATGCAAGCAACTAAAAAACGAGGAGGACAAATATACGCAATTCTTGCGATTATGATCCTTATATTAACAACCTCTCTTTGCTTTATTCCCATCTTATTTATGGGGTTATTAAAATTGTTCCCGAATAAAAAATGGCAAAGAGTTTGTACTCGTTGTGTCGATGCCATCTCCATGGTGTGGTGTGATATTAATAATCTTTATATCGATAAAGTACAAAAAATTCATTGGGAGATAGCAGGGTTAGACAATTTAAGGCGAAAAGATTGGTATTTGGTAGTAGCTAATCACCAAAGCTGGCTTGATATAGTCATTTTACACCGTCTCTTTAATCGTAAAATCCCTGTGTTAAAGTTTTTTATTAAAGATCAGTTAAAATGGGTACCATTGCTTGGTTTTTCTTGGTGGGCAATGGGTTGTCCTTTTATGAAACGCTACAGCAAAGAATACTTAGCAAGAAAACCTCATAAGCAAGGCAAAGATTTAATTTCAACAAATAAGGCAATAGAAACCTTTAAGAAGACCCCAGCCTCTATTATGAATTTTATTGAGGGAACTCGTTTTACAGCGCTAAAGAAAGAAAAGCAGAATTCGCCTTATACTCATTTACTCAAACCAAAGGCAGGAGGAATCAGCTTTATTATTAGCTCTATGGGACAACAAATTACTAGTTTATTAGATGTAACCATTATTTATCCAGATGCGCATCATTCGTTGTGGGATTTCCTTTGTAAACGTGTTAAATCAGTAAAAATAAATGTCAGGCTACTTCCTATTCCACAAAAGTTTACTTCAGGATCATTAATTAGTGACAGTCAAATACATAATGATTTCAAAGATTGGTTGAATCAACAATGGGCAGTAAAAGATAATTTGATTACTTCATTAAAATAACAGAATAAAAAGCCGATCCATCTACCTCCCGCAACTTATTTGCGGGATCCAATTAGGAAACGTATATGAATTCATTACAAACTATTATTGAAGAAGCTTTTGAACAACGTCACAACTTATCAATTAATACAGTCAGGCCTGAGTTAATAGCCGCCATTGAAGAAGTTCTTTCTTGCTTAAATAGCGGACAATTCCGTGTTGCAGAAAAAATAAATGATCAATGGATAGTTCATCAATGGATAAAAAAAGCGGTTCTTCTCTCTTTTAAGTTATTCCCCAATCAAGTCATTAATTCTGAGTATTGTCAGTTTTATGACAAAGTGCCTCTTAAATACACCGGATATACCGATGAACAATTTCAACAATCCGGTGTACGAGTTGTACCTCATGCAGTAGTTCGACGTGGTGCTTATATAGCGAAAAATACAGTATTAATGCCCTCATACGTCAACATAGGTGCTTATATCGATGAAGGAGTGATGGTTGATACCTGGGCAACTGTTGGTTCATGTGCCCAAATAGGAAAAAACGTACATTTATCTGGCGGCGTTGGTATAGGTGGTGTTTTGGAGCCACTACAAGCGAATCCTACTATTATTGAAGACAATTGCTTCATTGGAGCCCGATCTGAAGTTGTTGAAGGAGTTATTGTAGAACGAAATTCCGTCCTATCCATGGGCGTATTTTTAGGTCAAAGTACCAAAATCTACAATAGACTCACAGGAACAATAACTTATGGCCGCATCCCGGCTGGATCTGTAGTTGTTGCCGGTAGTTTACCGAGCGAAGATAAGAGTCATAGCTTATATTGTGCCGTAATAGTAAAACAAGTTGATGAAAAAACCCGAGCGAAGGTAAGCATCAATGAACTTCTAAGAGGCAACTAGTATGACAGAGCTAAGAGCACTGCTAAGGGAACTAATAAGTTTCCAATCAATTACTCCGCAAGATGCAGGCTGCCAGGAATTCATGATCCAATTCCTCAAACAGTTAGGATTTACCTGCCACGTAATGAATCAAAATACTGTCTCTAATTTTTTTGCTTGTTATGGGGATAGAGGCCCCCTTCTGGTCTTTGCCGGACATACCGATGTTGTTCCTATTGGGAATATAGAAAAATGGCATACTCCTCCTTTTAGTCTAGAAGAAAGAGAAGGGATGTTCTATGGACGTGGCGTAACGGATATGAAAGGCAGTCTTGCTTGCATGCTACTCATGGCTAAGCGTTTCCTCGTTACTTATCCTTCATTTCAAGGACGCTTAGGCTTTCTCATCACCAGTGGAGAGGAAGGCGATGACTTTGAGTATGGAACACCCTATGTTATGGATGAGTTACAACGCCAAGCAATTTCTATTGACTACTGCATAGTCGGTGAGCCATCAAGCAGCAATCAGGTAGGCGACGTCATTAAAATAGGTAGACGTGGTTCTTTAAGTGCTAAGATTAGTATTCATGGAAAGCAAGGACATGTGGCCTATCCTCATTTGGCTGATAACCCTATTCATAAAGCTAGCCCCGCATTAGCTGATTTAACTTCTATGAAATGGGATAAAGGTAATGCTCATTTTCCCCCAACATCAATGCAAATTACCTACCTGCACTCGGGTGGATATGCTGGCAACATAATCCCCGGAGATTTGGAGTTTCATTTAAATTTCAGGTTTTCAACGGAACAAACACCTGACTCGTTAAAAGAGAAAGTACTCCATATTTTTCACCAACATCATCTTAATCCAACTATAGAGTGGCGTCTAAATGGAGAGCCGTTCCTAACTGATAAAGGCTTATTACTCGACAGCTGCAAAGAAGCGATTACAGCGCTTACAAAAAAAGAGATTGAGCTATCAACTAGTGGTGGAACTTCTGACGGACGGTTTATAGCTCCTTATGGTGTTGAAGTAATAGAGTTAGGCCCGGTTAATGCGACCATTCATCAAGTTAATGAATGTGTTTCAGTCAAAGATTTGGAGTTATTAGAAAAGATGTATTTCTCTATTTGTGAAAAAATATTTCTGTAAGATATAATCGCACTAAGTTAACATCAGTTTTCTGCAATTATTGGTCATACAAGACAACTGTTCACCTAATGGTGTCAACTTAAGCTACGCGATCCGAGCCGCGCGCGTCAGCAAGCGGATAACCCAAGCCAACATCCGCTCCCTAACGGTCGTGGCTCGGATTGTTCCCGAGATTATTGAGAGACTACCCTAATTCAGCTTCTAATAAAGAAGTCTTTTTAGATTTTACTTGCACTCCATCTGCGGCAATTGCTTTATCGTTTACAATTTTAGTCACACAAGCATCAGACCATACATTTAAAGCAGTTTCCAGCATGTCTATTAAACCGTAAAAAGGCAATATAACACCCATTAAAGTAATAGGAACATTCATACTAGATAACAAACTAACACTAAGGAAAAAACATCCCATAGGTACACCAGCATTACCTATAGCAGCTATGGTAGCAATGAAAACCCATAACCCCATCGTTGCAAATGAAACAGGCATACCATGATTTTGCATCAGATAGATTACAGTAGCAAAAATGAAGGCAGCACAACCATTCATGTTAATGCTGGTGCATAAAGGTAAAACAAATCGGCTAATTTGTGGTTTGACCTGTAAGTTATTTTCTATAGTATTCATAGTGACTGGTAAAGTCCCTACTGAAGATTTAGAAAAAAATGCTACTGATAATGCAGGAATCATTGCTTTCATTGTTTTGAATGGCTTAATTCCATTCATTTTTAACCACAATGGTAATATTACAAATCCCTGTAATACATTAGCCATAACGACGATGAACAAATACTCCCCTATTCCCTTAATATCCATGCCAGAACGCAACTGAACCACAGTCGAGGTAATAAAGCCAAATAAACCTAAGGGTATTAAAGTGATAATCCAACGCGTCATCACTAAAAACATACCGTGAGCACCACGAAAAAAACGTGTAATTGTTTCTCGAGGCTCCGCATCAGGAATCTGACGAACTGAAAAACCTATCACAATACTGAGTAATAGTACCCCCATTACCTGTTGATCTAAGAACGGAGACAATAAATTAGTAGGAATTATATTGGTTAAATAATTTAAATACCCTAAGTTACTCATTGATTTTGCTGCATTAGCATCTAAATTAACTTGAACAGTGCTGGGATGTATTAATATATAAAGAAAGCAGCTAACAGTCGCCGCAATCACAGTAGTAGCAAAAGTATACTTAATTGTTCTCTGCCAAATACTCTTCATCAATCCATCAGTTTTATAATTGGCCAACGTTACAATTATAGATAAAGAAATAATAGGTAAACTGATGCATTTAAATATCTTGATAAATAAATCAGAAACCAGTAATCCAACACTCTTTAAAAATACAATATCAGACATTCCACTTGCGATACCCAAACCTATCATTAAGGCATAAATTAAAGGTGTATTAAAAATAAATGATTTCTTTGATTGATGTGCTGCACACATAACTAAATCCTTAAAAATAAATAATATAGAAATTAAAAAGAAAATATAACGATATAGTTAGCAGCAACAACAACGTGAGGTTGTGAAGTAATTAAAGAAAGGACAAGTAAGGCGTAACGATTGAATTGACATAAGAAGCATTATCCATGTTCAAAAAATAAGCATTTCGAATCTATTTTACCACAGCCACGATACTCGTCAAGCCCTAGGCTAATTCGATACAATTAATCTGTTGTTTTAAACGCACTATTCTTCTATAAGCATCATCTATTCGCAATTGGTCAATGTGTTTGTTTAGTACTAATTGTTCAATACAATCAATTACTTCAAGGGCGGTAATGGATCCTAATTGGTTACCAAATATCACCATATCTGCTCCAGCATTAATGGTTAAGCAAAGAGACTCTTCTAAAGAAAAATGACTTGAAATAGCATGCATTTGCAGATCGTCACTAATGATAACACCATCATAGCCTATAGTTTCTCGCAATAATCCAGTTAATATTTCGTGCGACAAAGTAGCAGGTAATCCACTATTATCCAAATGCCGATTGATAACATGTGCAGTCATCACCATGGCTGGTTTAGATGTATTTTTAAGTAAACGATGATAAGGAACTAATTCATTGGTGTTAAATGTATCGGTAACATCAACAAATCCTTCGTGCGTATCGCCAGTTGCACTTCCATGACCAGGAAAGTGTTTATAGCAACAAGCTATTCCATGACGGCCAAATACATCAACGAATTGAGCAGCAATGCGGGCAACCATTTCAGGATCATCAGAAAAACTGCGCTTTAATTTACCAATAATACCTTGCTGGTTATTCAAATCCAAATCCACAACAGGAGCAAAGTTCAGATTAAATCCCAAATCTTGAATGGTAATAGCCATTTGACTAAGTTCTTCATCTAAAGCTTCATTAGATAAATGGGCTAACTCCACGGCAGTCAATGTAGACATACACCCTTCAATTTTAGCTAGTCTATCAACAGCCCCCCCTTCATAATCAACAGCAATAAATAATGGAAATTCATTACCATTTAAAGGGTTCGTTGTAGAATAATGGTTAAGCTGTTTGATCAATTGTTTAATTTGTGATTGATTTTTTAAATTCTTACCATATAAACCAGTAGCGACATCCTTATCAAATAATATGACACCACCTAGCCCATCACGAGATAACCAGTGAGTAACAGGACTATGCTCGTTAATCTCACAGCCACTAAAGCCCATAATTAACATTTGTCCAATTTTATTTCTTAAAGTTATCAACTTAATTGCTCCACCATAATCTATGCAAAGAATCATACACAAAGAAAAAAGGTAACGCTATTTGTTATTTCGATTTTATTACGGCGGGCTTTATCTCGGGAATAACGGAAAAGTCACAATGGCAATTGCTATCAGCCTTGGGAGGAAGTGGTACTTCTGCAAAATCAGCAGGAAAACAAACGGGAATATTCCAAGCACTATCACCTGGATTAATTGTTCCAGGAAGCGACCAGTCTCTTATCGAACGAAAAGTTTTTCCCTCATCATTTTTCCAAAAAACAGGGCTAAATCGGGCAATATAAATTAAGCTTTCTGCAGGAGTACAATCGAAAGACTCTCTAACCCAAGGAGTTCCTGCGGGAGCGGTGACGGTCATTATTTTTCCTGTAGCCGCAGGATTAATTACATCAACGGACACATTGAATTGAGTCCAGCAACTGTCTTTAGCTAGTGTATAGTAACAAGTAAAAGACCAAATGGAACCTGAACAAATAATACTAAAGAATAAAATCACTGTCCGTATCAGCATGATTCAATCGCATCTTAAAATAAATTGGCATACTAATAAGTATATACAATCTAAAAGCAAATTGTATTAAAGCAAATGCCAGGATAGAACCAAACGTTAACTTCCCTTTCAACGCTTGATCATAAACGAAATTAGCAGCAGCCAAATGTTAAAGAAGGAGTATATTCATCATCAAGCTGAGGATCCGGATCCATCGCTTTAGCTAATGCCGTTAAGCCAAAACCAATAGCTAATAACGCTGCTGCAGCTCCCCAACCTATCAATATACCAACACCCACACCCGGAACACCAAGGGCAAAAGATAAGACAACAGCAACGGCAGAAGTAATTGGAGAGGCAATAAGTAATGGAACAGGATCAACATTACTTCGAGAAAACATCGAACCCAACACAAAACCAGTTAAAAAAGCATTATGATTTCTTTCAGCTGCGGCAAGAAGAACTATATCAATTGCCACGGTGCCAACTACAGCCATAACTAAAAGTCCAAAACCACCACCATATTTTAAACCTGTACCGATAATAAAAGTAAAATCAGATACTCCCTTTTGAATAGCATGCTGTATCGCCATAATATTTTCCTGAACTAGTGATAAAAAGCATTAAAATACATCAAAAAAAGCACTAAATCAACATTTATTGACCATTTTTTGTACGAATTATAAACCTTTTAGATAGCAGAGCAGCTATTCCAATAGATACTAATTATCTTATTCTCTGAATTTTCTCTAAATTCATACCCTTACCTTATACTCCTTACTGATACTGGATTTTCCAAGCAGGAATTCATGTAATTTTCTTGCTTTTATTTACATAGAAGTATAAGCTTGCCCTCATGGAGAGATGGCCGAGCGGTCGAAGGCGCACGCCTGGAAAGTGTGTATACGGCAACGTATCGAGGGTTCGAATCCCTCTCTCTCCGCCAAAAAAGAAAATCCCTGCCAAAAAAACTAAGAAGAATAATCCAATTGAATTAGGGATGAACGATGAGAATGAAATTACAATTAAGCATAATAGGAATTTTATTATCAATTAATGCCTTCGCTGATGGTTATTATCCTGCGCCTACTTCTTTAGACCAACCATGGTCTGTTACTGCTAGTGTTGGAAGAGGAAAATACCCACAGAATCCTTCTTACTATAGGGAAAATAATCCCGCATCCGCTCGATTGGCTGTGGAAAATGAACTTTTACTTACCGGCGATATCGCTTTAGGTTTAGAACTTGGATTACAAAGCGGCAGTCATTTCCATCTACAAATCCCATTTGAAACATTGAAAGTTTTAGATTGGCTACCTGTTCAAACTACCTTGAACCCCATGCTTGACTTATTAATTACAGCGAAAAGTGATCCTTTATGGGGTAGTGCTTTTTTTGCACAATTAAAAGGTGGGGTGATCTATAGAAAATGGCGAATTCAACAAGCATCAATCAACGATTTAACTCAACTGGCAGGTGAAATACAAGCTGGTTTTGGTTATCCTATTACAGCACTCGCAAGCTTAAATTTATTATATCAAGGAGTATTCGGTAATGAACCGCAATTGTTCGTGGATACCTCAAATAAAACAGCTCATATTTCTAATATTCCTTCTTTGCATGGTGTATTACTGGGTTTTTCTGTCAATCTTTAAATGAAGAACGCATGGTACTACTTCAAGCCAATTCGTAACAGCTCACCTAATGGCGTCATATATAGGGATGACGTGAAGTCATGAGCGCTTAAGATTATTCTCATCTACTTGCTTTTATGCCCCTGCAAATCGATTAAAATATCAATATCATTACATCGGGCAATAAATTGAATAATCGCTTGAGTCTGTACTATCGACGCCTCAGCCAAATACTTATTCAATTCCTTTCTACTATGTTTATATCTCTTTTGAAATTCCTAAATTTATTAATCATACAATTTTGATAAGTATTCCTTGGATGAACATTTCAATTTTAAAGATCCACTTCATCAATAGATGTGATACACGAACTCAATGATTTTCTATATAACACTGCTTTATCTTCCATATAAGTCTATAATTTAATTATTAATGCACAAGGAGCAACATCAATAAAAACGCATAAAGGGAGTATTTTTATGAAAGAAAAACACTTTGCTTATAAAATAACTCATAATTCTTCGGGTCTGGTTTGCACTCATTCAGAAATAGAAGAAGAAAAAATGTTAGATTTGTTAAAAGAAATTCAAAATAATAATACTGATGGTTTATTTTGGATTTTTAAACAATTTGACGATCAACCTAAAGAACCGTTATGTATTATCGATTGCTCTAAAAAAAGAATTTATTATCACTATTCGGGTGAAGTCGAGGATCTTAAAGACACCATTAATAAACTTAGTCCCTAAATCATTAATATTAGACTTTGTTTCAAACTCGCTTTGGTTAATCGATTTTATAAAGTCAAAAGATCTATTTTCTCCAAAAAAGATAACTTTTAATTCTTTTTGTTTATTATTAATCCTAACGAGCTCTAGACAAATGACCGTTTTTTAGTAACCATTCAATGCAATTTTTTTTCATAATAAAAGAGGCTAGATATGGAACTAAAAAAAACTAAAGCGATAATTACTTCAATTTTTCTCGTCCTAGGTCTATTCCAATCAACCTATGCTACAAACTCCACCCAAAAACTGACTAGTGATACAGCCATTCAAAACGCCATTTTGGTTCACATCAATGAATACAGAAAACAACACGGTTTATCTCCTCTAACTATGGATAACCGAATGGTAAAAGAAGCAAAAAATCACTCTTTAGACATGGCCAATCATACTATGCCGTTCGGGCACAAGTACTTTAAAAACCGAATTGATAGACTACATGATCAAATCAAAAATTCTGGTGCTGCTGCTGAAAATGTCGCATACAACTACAAAGACGCACAAGATGTGGTAAGGAATTGGGTTCGTAGCCCCGGCCATAGAAGAAATATTGAAGGCAATTATAATCTGACAGGTATTGGAATTGCTCGTGATAGCAAAGGTAAAATTTATTTTACACAAATCTTCTTAAAAACAGGTCATGGTGGATACACTGCACACCGACCAGCATTCAACCTATTTAATAAATCAATCTTTAGAAGAAGCGCATAATCTTATTACTCCTGTATGTAAGGTCGGGCAACAAATTGCCCGACATCACTCTCAAATGTAGCTCAACATCCTTTGTTGAACGCAGGCCACCTACTCTATTACTGATACCTAAATAATCACGGGAAGAGCAATTACCGGAGGTGAACTATATCTTAGACCATTACGTACAGAGATACACACATCGTTCGTAGAAGGCAGATTTAGGGCACAAAAGTACTCAAGAGGCAGTTGCTTGAATCCGGTTACAATTGCATGACTTAAAATTTATTTTGAATAAAATTAACGCTTTTTTTGCAAAATTTATTACACATAAAGTGGATTTAATGAAAGGTATAGCCTAATATTGAATCATAGACAGTATACATTGTTCAGCCAACATTCAGAACTTGGAGGCCAGATTGAGGGTGTGGTGTGCCTGCTTAGCAGAGCTAAGAAGCCTAAAGCGCTCCGGAGGAATCCCCTTGAACACTTAGGACTGAACTCAATTTTGCTGTCTAAAGTAGATTAAATCCCGGGCGTATTTTATACGCCCGTTTTATTTTAAATTTCTTTAAAACCTCAATGCTAAGCCAAGAAAAAGCGAACTAGTTTTGTATAAATCCTGGCAAATTATCCCAATTTACAATAGGATAACTTAATATAATAAGTAAAAAAGGACTTTCTCATGCTCATTGCAACTTTACTAGAAACGGGTCATGAAACCCGCGTGGCAATTACTCCTAATTCAGCCAAACATTATATTAAATCGGGATTTGAAGTTGCCGTTGAAAAAAATGCCGGAGTAGCTTCTGGTTTTGCTGATAAAGAATATGAGCAAGTGGGCGTTCAGATCATCAGCGATAAAAAAACATTATTGAAACAAACCAATGTTCTTTTATGTATTAACGAACCCAATCCCAAAGACTTAGCTGGCTTAGCTAAAGACTCTTTAATTATCGGTCATATAGATAATGATCCTAACAGCCCTATCATTGAATGGTGTAAAGAAAAAGAGATTAATTTATTTTCAATGACGCTTATTCCGCGCATCAGCCGCGCACAAAGTATGGATAGCTTATCTTCTCAAGCTAACCTGGCGGGTTATAAAGCCGTACTAGAAGCTGTCAATAAGTATCACAGAGCAGTGCCCATGATGATGACAGCAGCAGGTATGATTCAACCAGCCAAAATACTTATTTTGGGTGCAGGAGTAGCCGGTTTGCAAGCAATTGCAACGGCTAAGCGCTTGGGGGCTGTAGTTTATGCTTTTGATGTTAGAAGAGCCGCTAAAGAACAAGTAGAAAGTTTGGGCGCTGAATTTGTCGAGGTTGATGAAAGCCAAGACAGCGAAACCAAAGGTGGCTACGCCTCAGAAACTAGCGAGGAATATAAAAAGTTACAAGCAGAGTTAATAGATAAATATGCCAAAATGTCTGATATAGTGATTTCCACTGCGTTAATACCTGGTCGCCAGGCACCTCTATTACTGTATAAAAAAACTATAGAACAAATGAAATCGGGCTCGGTAATAGTAGATTTAGCTACTTCGCGAGGAGGAAATTGTGAAGTTAGTGTACGCGATGAAATCATTAAACATGGTGATGTCACCGTAATAGGATTAAGTAATTTAGCAGGACTGATTCCAGCAACAGCTAGTGATCTTTACGCTAATAACCTAGTACATTTGATTAACCTATTAGTAAGTAAATCTCCTGAAATTACCTTCAACCCTGAAGATGAAATTATTCAACAAGCCCTTTTATGTCATGGGAGGCGTTATTTGCCATTTCAACCAGCAAAGGAGTTAAAAAATGCATGAAATGAATACTCTGGGTAATCCTTATATTGCCATATTAACTATTTTTGTTTTGGCTTGCTTCGTAGGATATTACGTTGTGTGGAAAGTAACGCCAGCCTTGCACACCCCGTTGATGTCTGTAACTAATGCGATATCCAGTATTATTGTTTTAGGCGCCTTAATTGCCGCGGGTAATCAGCTGCTAGGCACTATTACTTGGTTAGGAGGAGTAGCAATTTTCCTTACATCTATTAACATCTTCGGTGGATTTGTTGTCACTCAACGCATGCTTCGTATGTATAAAAAATAATAATTTAGGTTAAAGGATGGAGCCTTCCATGAATTCAATTGTTCCACTATTTTATTTGCTTGCAGCTATATGTTTTATTTTAGCTTTAAAAGGTTTAGCCAGCCCAGCAACCTCTAGACGAGGTAATCTACTTGGCATACTGGGGATGATTCTTGCAGTGGGCTCTACTCTGATGATGCCTACTACCCATCATCATGCTATTTTGATTGGACTCATAATAGCAGGAGGTATTGTTGGAACATTCATCGCCTTAAAAATCAACATGACTGCTATTCCACAACTGGTTGCAGCCTTTCATTCCCTAGTAGGTATGGCAGCAGTTTTGGTTGCATTTTGTGCATTTCTATCGCCAGACTCCTTCCACATTGGTTCGCCAGACAACATTGCAAAAGCAAGTCTAGTTGAAATGAGCTTAGGACAAATTATTGGCGCTATCACTTTTTCTGGCTCTGTAATCGCCTTTTTGAAATTACAGGGTATCATGTCAGGAATACCCGTAAAATTTCCAGGCCAAGGATTAGTCAATGTTATAATAGCCTTTGCTCTATTAGTTTTATTTGTCTTATTCTTAGTTTATCAAACATTAACAATCTTCATCGCTTTAGCAGCCTTATCTTTCTTAATTGGCGTGTTACTGATTATCCCTATTGGTGGAGCTGATATGCCGGTAGTCATATCCATGCTCAACTCATATTCTGGATGGGCAGCAGCGGGTATTGGTTTTACTCTCAGCAATCACTTATTGGTTATCACTGGAGCTTTAGTAGGTGCTAGTGGGGCAATCTTGAGTTACATCATGTGTGTGGGTATGAACCGATCTATTTTCAATGTTATCTTTGGTGGTATCAACTCCTCTGCAAGTACTACTACCACCAGCTCTGGCAATGAGTCTCGAAACGTAAGACAAGGAAACGGTGAGGATGCAGCTTTCCTCCTCAGTAACGCTAAAGATGTGATCATAGTTCCTGGTTATGGTATGGCCGTAGCTCATGCACAACATGCTGTTAAAGAGTTAGTTGATGCTTTAGAAGCACGTTCTATAAAAGTACGATTTGCTATTCATCCTGTAGCAGGAAGAATGCCTGGGCATATGAACGTATTGCTTGCTGAAGCTAACATTCCTTATGACCGGGTTTTTGAACAAAGTGAAATTAATAGAGATTTTGCAACCAGTGATGTGGCTTTTGTTATTGGTGCCAATGATATTACCAATCCAGCCGCCAAAACAGATCCTAGCTCTCCCATTTACGGTATGCCTGTTTTAGAAGTTGAAAAGGCTAAAACTGTTCTATTTGTTAAACGAAGTATGTCACCAGGCTATGCTGGAGTGGAAAATGATCTGTTTTATCATGATAATACGTACATGCTTTTTGGTGATGCCAAAACAATGACAGAATCAATTGCTAAAGCTTTGGAAACAATTTAATCCTTATAAGTTTTCCTTATTATCAATGTAGCCCGTATTAACCGCATGGGTTACAAGCGTGATTTAAGTCGGAAAAAATGTAACCGTTCACCCAAAAGCTTAAGTTGACGCCATTGGGTAAACAGTTACAAAAAAATCAAAATCTGTAAATTTGCCAAATAAGTAAAATAAAGGTATCTTGGTTTGTTAATTTTTTATTATGGAGCATTTTATGTTACGAAAAGTAGGTTTTACCCTTCTTTGTGCAGCAATTTCCATAGGTACTCCTTGCTATTCTATGGTCACTCACACCCTCAGACCAGGGGTAACTCTTGAATACGATTTACCTCCTCATGAACCTCAATTATTTGTGAATTACATGTTTTGGTCCGTTGAAGCAGTTTGTACAATTGCTATGGAAGATGACGCCGTTGATTTATTTGTTGAAGCTATAGATAGAACGGGGAAAATCAACGACATTCCAATAACAAAGGGAGATAAGAGAACAGTTCCTGTAGTCGCAGGAGACAAATTAAAACTAAATGCAGATGCTAGAGCCAAAGTTCAAATAACAAATATGAGTGATCGCATGGTTCATGCTACGTGTTCTTCTTGATTTCTCATTACGCTCAAATTCAGTTCATGTAGCCCGGTTGCTTGCAACCGGGATGGAACATTGAGCATCGCCCTGGATTGCTGCGCCAAGGATCGCGACGACGAAATAAGCATGCCACATTGTCTCTTCTAATGCTCCCTAGTCGCATGGAAATTGATTTTGGGATAACGCTCTTCAGCCATGGATAAATTGACCCGTGTAGGAGCAAGATAGGTTAAAGTATCACTGCCGTCTAAGGCCAAATAATCATACGCTTTAGTACGAAACTCTGTCATCGCTTTTTCATCATCAGAATAAACCCAACGAGCACAAGAAACATTGACTGTTTCATAAATACAATCCACTTTATATTCATGTTTCAAGCGATGAGCAACTACATCAAACTGTAGAATACCAACGGCGCCCAAGATTAATTGATTGCTGTTTAAAGGTCTAAATACCTGTGTTGCTCCCTCTTCGGACAGCTCAATTAATCCTTTAAGCAATGCTTTACTCTTTAAAGGATCTTTTAGGCGAACCAAACGAAACAGTTCGGGAGCAAAATTGGGAATGCCGGTAAATTTTAATTGTTCACCCTGGGTAAAAGTGTCACCTATCCGAATCGTGCCGTGGTTGTGTAAACCAATAATATCTCCGGCCAAGGCTATTTCAGTATGCGATCGATCACCTGCCATAAACGTTAAGGCATTAGAAATTTGCACTTCTTTACCAATACGTAAATGACTTAATTTCATCCCTTTTTTATACGCTCCAGAGCAAATACGTACAAAAGCAATTCTATCTCTATGCTTAGGATCCATATTAGCTTGAATCTTAAATACAAACCCTGAAAAAGATTCTTCTTGAGGAGAGACTATTCGCTCATGTGCAGCACGAGGCTGTGGGCCAGGTGCGTATTGAGCGAAATCGTCCAATAATTCTTTGATACCGAAATTATTGATAGCGGAACCAAAATAGACTGGGGTCATTTTTCCTGTCAAATAGGATTCCAAATCAAACTCATGGGAAGCACCTTTAACTAACTCAATTTCATCACGTAACTCCTGAGCGCTATCACCCAACAATTCATCTAATTGTGGATTATTTAATCCTTTAATTTGTAACGCTTCTTGCTTTTGCGCATTCTTTCCTGGTTGATACAGATAAACAATATCCTGATAACGATGATAAATTCCTTTAAAGCGTTTCCCCATCCCTACAGGCCAAGTGATAGGAGCACATTGTATACCTAATACGGATTCTACTTCGTCTAATAAATCTATAGGTTCTCTTCCTTCTCTATCCAATTTATTGATAA
>DAIAOV010000037.1:23613-27724 GCA_027437055.1 Legionella sp.
AACCTCCATTAGTTTTACTGTCCTGTCCTCAACACCTTTAGCAACATCGATTACCATCAGAGCAGAATCTACGGCAGTTAAAGTACGGTAAGTATCTTCAGAGAAATCCTCGTGTCCAGGAGTATCAAGTAAATTCATCACATGCTGGTTATGAACAAACTGCATTACTGAGGTAGTAATAGAAATACCTCTTTCTTTTTCCATTTCCATCCAGTCTGATGTAGCATGTCGATCTGCTTTACGACCTTTAACCGTCCCAGCTAATTGAATAGCCCCCCCGAATAAAAGCAATTTTTCAGTAACCGTTGTTTTTCCTGCATCAGGATGCGAAATAATGGCGAAAGTACGTCTTTTATTAAAGTCTTGATAAAAATCAGACATAGTGATCTCTAATTATAAATATGGTTTATGCAATGAGATGGATTTTAAGTGAAAATACAAAAAGTCACAATTTTTTTTGGGCGCGAATAAAAGAGGGCTTTTATTCGCGCCCTTCTTTCACCACTTAATTGAACTATAATTTTCTTATGTGTCTTTATGAAAACCTCGTGTACTTGCTTGCTCCATTACAATACTCAGGATGATGAAATGGAGAATTGGATAACACTAACCGTTCAGGTAAAGAGGGCGGCAATTGGACATCAATTAAAGGATTTAATTTGAAAAATAAAAAGGAGTTTGCTATGAGACATAAGTACTTGCTTCTTCCTATACTCTTACCACTCTGTGCTTTTGGCCAATCTAATCTTTCCACTGATACTATGATTTTTTCAGAACAACCGCTCAATAAATATACTGTGGTTCACTCCTACTCTAATGAATCCATACAAGTCAATCAAGGTAGTCTTATGGAACGAAGCATTGATTACCCAACTCAAGTAATCCGCATCTCCAATAGCTTGAAAAATCAACAATTAGATTGTGAACAGGTTAATCAAATAATAGATAAAACGTTAATACAAAATATCACTCCAGATAAATTTACTTATAACATTTACATTGTTTGTGAGTATGATCCAGAAACCAATTTGGCCATTGACTTTAAGCTTCATAGTTATTTTGATCCCATAAACGATAATGCTATTGAATACCTAAAAGCCTTCCTTAATGAATATAACGGCTCTGATTTTCTAGGAACAAAATTAACCATTGAACCGGCAAAAGGATTAGTTGTTTCCTTAAATATTATCGCTGGATTCAAAAAAAATCCTAATACCCCTCCATTTTTAGAGTACAGAAAAGATAGAAATAATTTTTACTTTAAAAGTAATTATGAAATGAAAAATAAATTATTTGTAGATATCTATCAGAATTTCCTCAGTAACGACCCGAATCGAGTGCTCCCATTCATCAATAAATGGTTTTATTCTTATGCAGATAGTATTTATAAAGTAGTGCTTAGAGATGCAAATTATGTTGAGTTACAACCAGAAAGAATCTTTCTTATGGGAAATGGAGATGAAATTTTTGTATCCGATTTAAAATATTATTTTATTCATAACTGCACTAAGTATGAAAACAAACGCTGCTTGAGAAATGGGGATTTACTGGAAGGAGCAGCCTTATGATTTTGTCGGGTGAATCATCTAATTTAGATGAGCATGGACGCCGCGGTCGACGCCGCGGGGCATAGGCAGAGAGGTGAGCAAGGGACAGTTGATCGCACCGGGAACAAGCTTTGAACCACACCCGGGTTGGTTATAAGTAAAAAATTATTCTATAAGCTCTAATACTGTTGAAGAACGCTCAAAATAATTAACCACTTTATCGTCTGAGACCAAGTCTAAACGAGCAGGCTCCCATCGCGGATTTTTATCCTTATCAACTAATAATGCTCTTACTCCCTCGTAAAAATCACTATCGTTCATAAAATGGCCCACTAAATCATAGTCCATTTTTAGGCACTCAGCTAAAGATAATCCCTTGGCTTTTTGCAATTGATGCAGAGTAACTTTAAGACTCAAAGGAGATTTTTGACTTAAAGTATGATCAATTTTTTCAGTCCGAGCATCTTGGCAATTACTTAGAGATTTTCTAATCGACTCTACCGTTGGTTGTGAAAAACAAGCATCAATTAAAGGCTTAATTGATGTTAACTCTTTATCTTCAAGAACCTTAGTGTATTTATTGAGGCATTGAGTGACACGACTATGAGCATCTTTTGTTAGATCAATGTGGTGCAAATCATCAATCACAGTAGGCATTTGTTCCGAGGCAATAATATGTTTTATCAAACCAACCTGCAAGGCATCTTGAGGACCTAATCTATTGCCAGTTAATCCTAGATACATGCCAAAAAAATCTGGGCAGCGAGTTAATAAATGACTCGCTCCGATATCAGGGAAAAAACCGATGCCCGTTTCAGGCATGGCAAATACAAAACGCTCACTGGCTACAGGATGACTTCCATGTAAAGAAACGCCAACCCCTCCCCCCATAGTAATGCCATCCATTAAGGAAATATAAGGCTTACCAAACTCATGGATGAAATGATTGAGTCTGTATTCATGCCAAAAAAATTGCATTTGTTCCGCATGATTGTCACGGCCAGTATTATACAGCCAGCGTACGTCTCCGCCAGCACAAAAAGCATTACCTGGCGCAGCCCGCAAGACTACAGCACCAATAGTCTCATCCTCTTTCCATAACGCTAATTGCTTTTGCAGCGCCTTGATCATGGATATAGTGAGCGCATTTAACGCTGTGGGCCTATTTAAAGTAATAAGACCCAGCTGACCTTCTTGAATAAAAAGCACTTCATCAGTCATGGTTATTTTCCTTCGAATTCAGCAGTACGCTTCTCAAGAAAAGCAGCCACACCTTCTTTTTTATCTGCTGTAGCACATACTTTTGCAAAATGGATTGCCTCTAAATGCAAGGCATCAGTCAACGATAAATCATAGCCATAACCTATTACTTCCATTACGCCAGCTATAGCTAGAGGTGCCATGCTTAATATACCTTTTAATATATTCTTACTATGCTCTATCAACTGTTCTGGTTCAACAACTTCACTGACCAATCCCCAGTTTAATGCTAGTTCCGCATTAATAAATCGACCCGTTAAACACAAATCCAGAGCTCTTCCTTTACCAATGAGGCGACCCAATCGTTGCGTACCACCATATCCGGGAATCACTCCCAGCTTTACTTCAGGCTGACCAAACATTGCTTTGGTGGAAGCGATTCTCATCGTTGCAGAAATAGCCAGTTCACACCCCCCACCAAAAGCAAAGCCATTCACTGCAGCAAGTGAAGGTTTATCCATAGTTTCCAAAAGACGAAAGGTATTTTGTCCATGGCAAGCAAATTCATAGCCAGTTTGGGCATTACATTCTGCTAACCTATTAATATCTGCGCCAGCACAAAATGCTTTGCCATTTCCGGTAATAAGTAACGCTTTAACTTTAGAATTTGCTTTCGCAGAGTGAAATACTTCTACTAATGCGTTTAATAGGTCCGTACTTAAAGCATTTAGTTTTTCAGGTCTATTTAAAGTGATTGTTAAAATTCCATCATTATCTAAATTCTGTTCTATTAGGTTCATCAATTAACTCCTGTTATTCAATAAAGAACTCTTCATCCAAACTTGCTTTAGCAATAATTTCACGCATTATCTCATTAGTTCCTTCAAGGATTTGATGTACTCTTAAATCCCTAAATATTCTTTCTATATGATAATCGCGTAAATAACCATACCCCCCATACAGCTGCATGGCTTTATCACTAATACGAAAAGCAACATCTGTAGCAAAACGCTTTGCCATAGCACAATACATGGGCGTATTAGAGTGATCTTTATCCATAGCGCTAGCCGCTCTATAGACCATCAGTCGAGCCGCTTCATAATCAGTTAACATATCAGCAAAATAAAAACGTAAGCCTTGCATTTGCATCAAAGACTTACCGAATTGCTTGCGTTCCCCCATATAATTTTGCGCCAATCGCAAACAGGCAAGTGCTCCTCCTAAAGAACACGAAGCGATGTTAATGCGCCCACCATTCAACGCATTCAGAGCGATTTTAAAACCCATTCCTTCATCACCAACGAGATTAGCAACAGGAACTTTACAATCCTCAAAGTAAATCATACATGTTGGCTGATTACGCC
>DAIAOV010000038.1 GCA_027437055.1 Legionella sp.
CTTGGCTACTTAGCAAATATTGGCAATATTCTAATCGGCCAAATGACTTTCTTGGGCGGGCTATGGCTGCGCTCTGTCGGAAAAAATATACGCCATCTTAGATAAATAAAACTACATTGCAAATGATCTTTTCGACATCCTCTCCTTGAGAATTCTCTTGTTTTTCTTTGATCTATTGGCCTAATAGGTGGGGTTTTTCGTAAGTCCTGTAGATTTGCGATATATTTGGTGAAGCTTTCATCACTGGACGAAAAATCTCAAGGTCGAGGCAAAAGAATTTTTTACTATTTTTCATAAGTCTTACATAAGATCGGTGGCTGTGATCAGTATTTATTCCCAAGCCGCTGATACAAATACATATCCTTTTTTATGAATTGTTTTTATACGATAGGGCTTTTTATTATTATCATTCAATGCTTTTCTTAAACGTGATATTTTTAAATCGATACCTCTATCAACCCCATCATATTCATGCCCAGAAAGAGCATACATAATGCTATCTCGACTTAGCAACCTATCATGGTTCTTAACCAACAAAGCAAGCATTTCAAAGTCACTGGTACTTATTGAAATTTCTTCATCAAAGAGATGAACACTCTTAGTACTAAAATTGATAGAAAAATTGCCAAATTGAAATTGATTTTGATTATTAACTAAATTGGGTCGACGTAACAATGCCTCTATTCTTGCTTTCAAAACCTCGTCTGCAACAGGTTTAGTTAAGTAGTCATCTGCTCCTAAATTTAAAGAGGATACTTCACTTTCAATATCATTAATTGCTGTTAGCATGAGTATTTTCCCCAAATACTCATCTCTAATGGTATGGCATATTTGATCACCATTCATGCCAGGAAGCATTATATCTAATATTACTAGGCACGGTTGCTCACGAATGATGCGATAGACCGCTCTATCACCACGTTTTTCAATAGAAACATCATAACCTGCTTCTTGTAAGCTTTCTTTGAGGTAATTGGCTAACTTAACGTTATCTTCTACAAGCAATATTGATTTATCTTTCATTCGTTCTGTCTAAGCCTCTTTAAATAAGAAAACTCTCTAAACAAATTTAGTCTGAATTGATTTTTAAGTTCAGTGTTACATAGATATCAGTAGGTAAGCAAACACACGGTGCATCCGTACATTTTATATACAATTGATCTGTTTTAACTCGATATAATGATAGCTAATGGGCGAATCTGTGGAGATAAATTATGAGCGCTTATGTTAAAAATTTTGATGAACATAAAGAAATCAAATCTTCACGTGACATTTGCAAATCATTAAAACCGGTTCCCACAGCATATATGGACAATAAACATTGTGAGCATTGCTATCCCGAAAAACGTTCTCATTTTCGAAGAAAATTTTTTAATTTATTCCATTATTTTATATTCAATCCATTTATCTATCTTTTATCTAAACTCTTTCTCCTATCAGAGCATGATTTTTTACGATTCAATAACCTATTAAATCAGTTGGTCATTAATATTTTTCAAAAACTAAAACTATATACCAAGACTCAGACCATTGATAGGAAACAATTCAATAACAGTGTCCTTGCATTTTGGGATGAAGCACAAAAAAGAGGGCTAGAGCTGTATAATTTTAAGGAATCTAACTTGCATACTCTGTATTTTAAGTTGGTCTACAATAGGAAAAAATATTATTTCATACAGACTCCAATCTCTCTTATTTCTCAAAAAAATACACGCTTTGATGAGGATACTAAATATGATAATATACCCAAGAAACTTCAAGATGCGAGTTTTAAGATCTCAAAATTGTCATTAATTCTGTGGTCAAGAGAGTCCGCAATATTAGGCAGGATATTGTCAAAGAACTCCCAAATAGCCCTTTTAAAATCCTTAGCACTTTTAAAAAATCGGTTATTTCTAACTTTTTCATTCATTACTTTCCATAACCGCTCTATGGGATTCAAATTTGGACTGTAAGCCGGTAAATAATGGAGTTTGATATTAAGTTTTTTCGCTTCTTTTTTTACTTCTTTGGCACGATGATAACCCGCTCTATCTAATATCAAATGGAGACGTTTACCCGATTTGTATTCGCTTCGTATGACGTGCAGATACTCAATAATTGATTGCGCATTAATCGTGTCATATTGGCGAACAATGGTGGAAGATAAATCGTTTAGTTTTATAACGCCAATCAAGTTCATCCTTGTTCGAGATGCGGTGGTTTCTACCTGTTTAGTTTCACCGGTCCTAATCCAACCATAACTTAGCTTAGTTGCTTGGCTTGGATGAACTGAGTCCATGAATAATATAGGTTCTTTGCCACCAGAAACTGTTTTAAGACGGCGATATTTCTTGATGAAATTCTTCTGTAACTGTTCATCGGCTTTATATGGCACCCCTTTCGGTTTCTTATAACTGAAACCATTGCGATGCAGCCATTTATTAAGACCTGGGACACTATATTGTATTGACCAACGAGCGTAAATGTAATCAGCAATGTCTTGGGCTTGATGATAGGTGTGTTGCTCTAGGTGGGAAATCAGCTCCGCTGTCATTTCATCATCCAATCGGCTTTCCGAACCACCATTCGCGGGTTTTAGTTTAGACTCCCGGTAATCATTCAGATGTCGGATGATTGTGCTCTCATGTAAGCGTAGTGCTTGGGCTATCATTGGGACTGTCCATCCCTCACAGCGAAGCAATACTGCTTTGATACGATCACGTTCTTTACCGTCATTTGTTTGTTGATGACGTATTTCAAGACGTTCTTTTTCTAAGGCCGTTAGTTTGATTCTTTTCATGCGCATAGCTTGATCTCTCTCGATCAAAAAAGCAAGCATCTTCAAAGATCACGGGTATAAATGGATCCTCAAGAAAAAATTATTAGATAGCCAAATTCCCTGTCCCTTAGGGAGGGTTTTTATTTCCAGCAAAAAAGCCTACAACTATGGCATTTCATTGGGATTTCCTCTTGTGGTTAAGCCATTATCTGAATCTCTAAGTATTCACACTTCATGTACTATTCAAACTCCAAATGAATTAAAAAAAGCGATAAACATAGTAAAGCAAGTTGATTTTCGCGTGCTGGTTGAAAAACACATACCTGGGGATGTTTATCGGTCATTAATTATTAATGATTCATTAATCGCTTGTGTGAGGAGACAACCTGAGAGCATTGTTGGCGATGGTGTAACTACACTTCAAGAGTTAATTGATAAAAAAAATAAAGTTACGTGGAAAGAAGGTCATGGTAAATATCCATATAAAATTACTCCAAATAGCAACTTGATAAACATTTTGTCAGCCCAGGGAGTTGCTCTTAATACGGTAATAAACAAGGGACAACAAATCTTTATTGCAAAAAAAGTTACTATGAGTAGTGGTGCAAAAATCAGTGATGTTACCGATCTGATACATCCTGAGAACAAACTATTATTGGAAAAAGCACATAAAATCCTCAATATACCGCTTACGGGTCTTGATTTTATTTGTCAGGATATTTCTCTTCCATGGCATAAGCAACAATTTGGAATTATTGAAAATAATAGTTTCCCTTACATTGAATTACATCTCAATCCGTCTGATGGGAAAGGAATTAATGTAGCAGGTAAAATTTGGGACTATGTACTCGATGTTTTAAGTCAAAAAAACGAGTAACCCAATAAATGTACATTTTATATACAATTGGGTTTTTTTAACTCGGTATAATAACAGATAAGTAAATCTTTATTCGGATGAAACCATTATGAACTTGCACTGGAGTATTCTCATGAAAAAAGACAAAGAAAAGCATCGGCCTGTCCTTGAATCCATAACGGCAGATGAACCCCAAACCTCTTCTATAGCATTAGCTTTACAACAATTTAGAAAGGAAGCAGAAAAAAAAGAGGCTGCTGAGGAAGGTGCAAAAGTACGCTGTCCGACTTGTTTTAAAGAAATCGCACCTAAGCGCCTTTGTTCAGGACATGGCGCAGGTGGTAACGGAGGTGATAGTGCCACCTCTGATAAGAAGACATCTGAGGAAAAAGCGAGTCCTGGTGAAGATAAATTCCTAACTAAATCAGGCAAAGTAGTTGGGTCTGAAGATGAATTGGTAGGAGTGTTTGGTTCAGAAGAACTTGATTTAGAGTCTGGTTTTGACCCAGAAATAATTGAAAAATTAATTGCTGATGGGAAATTGTTGGTTGATAGTGATCGTGAATCAATGACTCTTAAGCTTGAATTACAATGTGATCCTAATGAATTAACTCCAAAGCAACGACATGAATTAAAAAAATTCATGGAAGCGATTATAAACGAATTCAGTGAATTTAAAGAAGAAAATCATCTTTCTGATGATTGCATACAAATCCTTCAAGATGAGGAGGGAAACATACGTTCTCTTCGCATTACCATGCCCACATTAGCTTTATACGATGCATTTATCCAACAGCTAGCAAATAATTTAGTACCCGTACCCAGTCCGAAAGCACAAGAAAGAGATGAAGTAACAAAAGAGCAAAGCTTTGCTCCAAGTCCACTTTCGAGAGAACCCAGGCCGTATAATAAAGATCAATCCTCCACACAAGAAGCTAATGAGATACATAATAAATCTGAAGATGGGGAACAAGAAATTTTTAACCCCTCTCCTTTTAATATGAAGCCGTGGTAATAAAGAGCAGAGGTTTATTGATTATTGAAAAGAACTATTCAAGATCCCCTTTCGTATCCAATAATACGATTACGTAATTGGGAAATATCATTTTATGCTTTCTCCAAGACGGAGCCCTTAAGTCTTGACCCAAGAGCGTTGAGGTCATTGGTTGTAGTGTTGATGCTCTTCAGTGGGGCGTCGATTTATAACTGATATTTATTTTCTGGTTTTCTTATTTATCTGATTGAATGGTGTAGCTTTTTAGGCTATGATTGAAGCTTAGTTGGCTTCAATATAAAAATCATGTTTGATACTTCAATATTGTTTTCTGAATATCGGCGGCGTGTGCTGGCACTTTTATTGCTTCATCCTGATGAGCGTTATCATGTCCGAGAGATTGCGCGGTTAACGAATACCACAGCGGGTACACTTCATCGAGAACTATCCAAACTTGCTAAATCCAAAGTACTTCTGCGCGAGCAGAGTGGTAATCAAGTTTATTACCAAGCAAATCGAAATTTTCCTATTTATACGGAGCTTACAAGCATTTTAAAGAAAACGTCTGGTTTGGTGGATGTGTTGTTTGATTTTTTAACTCCATTAGCTGAAAAAATTGAAGTAGCTTTTGTTTTTGGTTCGGTGGCCAAAGGAACTGAAAACCTTGGAAGTGATATTGATGTGCTTATTATTGGTGAGGTTGATTTTACAGAAGCAGTTGAGGCTCTTTATGCTGCTCAAGCTAGTTTAGGGAGAGAAATTAATCCCAAAATATATTCCAGGGAACAATGGAAGGCATCTTTACAAAAACAAGATCTTTTCATTCAGGAGGTTTTAAATAATCCCAAGCTATTTATTATGGGAGCTGAACATGACCTTGGATAATTTAATTGGCATCACCCTGGAAAAAATACCACCTCACCCAGATACCATAAATCGGCTTTTGAATGCTGCTGAACGTAATATTGTGGATTCAAAAATTGACTTGGTTAGCGCGGAGAATCGCTTTGATGCTGCCTATAAAGCAATTATGCAAATAGCAAATGCAGCACTTCAATCTCATGGATATCGAACCTTGACTTCTAAACCAGGACATCATCAAACGATGATTCAGTTATTGCCTCAGACTTTAGGTATTGATAAAAAAACAGTGATTATATTGGATGCTATGCGTAAACAACGCAATATTGCAGATTATTCTGGCGATATTATTCCTGAGAGTGCAGTAATAACTTGTATTGCTCAAGCAGAAGCATTGTTAAAAGATTTTAAAAAATGGCTGAGTGTTAAAGATGGAAAACAACAGTGATGTAAAGCAACAACTCAATGAATGTCTTGAGGTACTAACAAAGATTTTAGGCGCAGATCTTTTGGGTGTTTATCTTTATGGTTCTTATCTTGTAGGTGGTTTGCAAAAATACAGTGACATTGATTTATTTGTTGTAACAAATCGTACTACAACCTCAAAAGAAAAGATGAAGTTGACTACCCATCTTCTCCAAATATCAGGCATTTACATGAAAAGTACAAAGCCACCTATAGAAATGACCCTTGTGGAAAGGGAGGCTATCAATCCTTGGCATTATCCTCCTCTGTTTGATTTTCAATACGGTGAATGGCTTCGTCCATCATTTGAAATGGGTAGTTTTGAACCATGGCCTGGTCGTGAAATGCCCGATCTTGCGCTGATTATCACTCAAGTCTTATTAAAGAGCCATACATTGCTGGGTGAAAGACCTGAACATCTATTAGCCCCTGTCCCATATAGCGACTTTATAAAAGCGATGCTTCATGATCTTGGGAGACTTTCAGCTGAGCTTGAACAGGACACTCGAAATGTATTACTAACCTATGCACGGATTTGGAGTACATTAGAAACTAATGAGATTCGATCGAAACCTGATGCAGCCGATTGGGTAATTGAGCGTCTACCTAAAATGTACCAGCCCGTCATGAACAGAGCGAAACAAATATGCATTGGTTTGGAAGACGAATATTGGGATGATATTAATGTGCTTATAAAACCCTGTGCTGATTTTATATTAACTAGAATTACGGATCAAAAGTTATCAATAAATCTAAAAGATCCTTGCACCTTAATAAAGTTAGCCTAGATAGAGGGCAGGAGACTAAGATTTCTGCCATTAGTATGATTTTCATTAAGGTTTATTCAGTCATTTCCAGGTATTCTGCTACATTGCTACACGTTCATCAAATCATTCAAACCATCTAGATGAAATTATCTATGAATTCATAGAGTAACGCATTTTTTTGTTAAAAATACGATTAATTATTTGTAGCAAAAAAGTTGCTACTGTATTGCTACGACACGCTACATTTCAAATGCTGTAAAACACATCCTGAAATAGACAAAAGAGGACGTCTTCAGTTCTGGACTGGATTATCTTAAGTTGTTCATTTTTACGCACCACCATTTTTTGCAAAGAGTTCCTTATTTATAATAATTTTTTATAAAAAAGGAAAATAGTAAAAAACGAAATTGCGCGAGCATTTTATTTGGGATTGTGTGATGTAGCAAAGAGTAGCGGTTATGTAGCGTTATCATTGCTACATTTTTGCAGGGTATTTTGATACAGAGATAGCGCCACAATCCTTTTATACTCACCTTTATCAAGGCAATACAGATTACTAACCAAGAAAGTGTAGCAAATGTAGCGATGTAATTTGTTATGTAAATTCTGACTGTAATCGGGGTTTGAACGATGCTAAAATCACCAAAATTCAGCTTTCTTTAAATAATTTCTATGACCCATCATCATATAGAAAAAGAAAAATATGAGCCTACTTTAGATCAAGTGCTTTATTCAAATTCATTAACTTTAACTACTTATGACTTAATTGAAGCTCCTATTTTTATCAAAGATAAATTGGGCCGTTATCTTTGGGCAAATGCTTTTTTTATCAGCCGTTCAGCGGGCTATAGTTCACTTGGAGAAATCACTAATAAAACTGATACTGATTTTTCTTGGCATGAGTATGCTACACAACTACGTAACAATGATAGGTCGGTGATAGAAGCCAGGCAGAGCCAAAGCCATTACGAGCAAATTATTCGACACGATGGAACTTACGTTAATATCCTTACTAAAAAATCTCCTCTTGTTGACAGTTCTAGCGAATTAATAGGATTAATCGGATTCAGTATTGCATTACCACAATTGCATGGTATTGCTGCTTTAAGTGCTCGCGAAAGAGAATGCCTTTATTATTTGTCTAAAGGATTTACTGATAAAAAAATTGCGAAACAATTAATTATTTCACCTCGAACAGTAGAAACTCATCTTGGTAATGCGAAATACAAACTAGGGGTCAGCACCAGAGCAGAATTAATAGCGACTTTTTCCCGCGTCTATCCGTCATTTTCCGGATAAAAATTCAAAATCCTAGTGATTATACTACCGCTGAATTAATTAAAAGGACTATAACAATGCTATCAAAAAAATTTAAAAATCAACGTGACTCAATTCTTGAATTGACGCTTTTGCCTAATAATCAGCTTGAGGGCTATTTTACAACAGCAGTAGCTTCCAAAGAATGTCAGCAAATTATTGGCCAAAGGCAACTCATTACTGGACTATGGACAGGGAATACACTGACATTTAGTGTTGTTTATGAGCAATGTGGCTCAATTTATAGTGTGGTTGGTAATTTTGATCAAGAAAAAAATCACATCGATGTGATTGGATTAATCAATCATCAATCAGATGATGCGACAGGAAAAGATTGCGGTTCTCGCTAGATTACTCATGATACTTATAACGGCATAAATTAATTACTGGATAGAAGAAGAATTAATAAGAAACTTCAATTATAGGCAGGTGATTATCGCCGCACTTCTCAATGTTGTTTATAACATCTCAAAACGGAAAGCCTGATAAGAAGGTGATTCATATGGATGAGCCTTCTTTAAGGCTGCAACAGCAGCTTTGATTTGCTCTTCAGTACAGATAATTTCTACTTTATATTCAGGTACTCTTTCAAGCTGATTGATTTCTCCAATAAAAGCATGGCTGCCAGGTAATGGCATAAATTGCCCCTCACCCAATGTTTGCCAAGCACAATGTTGATAATGATCAACACTTCCTGCGCCTGTAGCAAAAATAGCATTTTTAACAATTTCTAAATGTGTTTCTGGAACACAAAAACAAAGCATGTACATGATATCACCTATGGGGAAATTAATTCTGATTTCCAAGAATCTTCTATCTTCGTATAGCGAATTACTTCAGAAAAAGAAATAGAGCCGACCGTGTAGAAAATCCATGTTTTTGGGATAAAGCGAAAACCGAAATAATACTCGCTCATAGGGATAGGAAGTCCTGCAAATTGATCACTCAATTCTTTTTTCCTGGTTTCCAATTGGTTTAAATCTTTAATGACAAGTCCTGAAGTAGGAGCATAAGCAGAGAATCTCAATTGGCGTTCACGAGGAAGAGTACTCCAAAAAGCTTCATTTTCTTCTTGAGAAATTGGTATTGCTGTACCTTCTAAAATAACTTGTCGGTTCTGCATCGCAAATAAAAAATTTAAACAGGATTTAGGGTTATTTAATAATTCAGCAACCTTGCGTGTTTTTTGCTGCGTAAAAAATAAAAGACTCTCTGTTTCAATTTCCCGAATGGCAACCACTCGACTATGAGGTTCACCAGAGCTGCTACAAGTACTTAAAACAGCACAGGCAGGGTCCTCAATTCCTCTTTCTTTTTCCTTGTTCAACCATTCTTTTAGCATGTTAAAGGGCATGAGTTTCTCCTGTAAATTGGTGTGATAAAGTTAAAAGTATTAAACAACTCATGTTGGCACTTTGCATGCGCGTGGATTCACTTCCACCATCGTTTTTGAACCTGATTTTACAATACGTATTTGATTGTGCTCCACTAATAATTCAACCGCTTGGTCGCGTTTTATTTTATCTCGCAATGGACTTAATTGTTGAATAGTTCGTAAGGTTGTTGAACTAATATTTTTTTCAATAAACCAGTCCATAAGTTTTAGGGCATCGGAAAACTGCAAAGAAACGGTTTCAGTAGGCATAATTCGTCGTGCTTCTTGCAAATGCCAACTAATTATTTCAATGGCATTTTCAGTATGCTCTACACTAATATCCCCATGGCGTCCTTCAAAGAGATGAAAAAGTGCTGCAAGCCGCGCTGTATTTTCAGCCGCTTTTGACGCGAAGTCAACGACATCGACCCACTGGCCTTGAGGTTTTAACCCAGCTTCTACAGCATTAAAAAATAAAATCCATTGTTGTTTTGCTGCAACACTCATTTTCAACAATGGAAGTTGAATACAACCTTGATGGCTTAATTGTTCTGACTGGTTTAAGCAGGCAGTGACACGTTGCTCATAATGGGTTAGAGAATGTAAAGAGGCAGGCGGCTCTTGGTAAAATCGATTTCCCATGCTGTTGGCAGGATAAGCCATCAGGCAACGAGCTAAAAACCCGCTTTGTCGACTAATACCTGATGCTTTCTTGGTAAGTTGTTGTAATATAAGTGGTTGCATCATCAAGTTAAGTGTTAAACGTCGATTTTCAATGGTAAATCCTTGCGTTGTTTTACGATGAGCCGTAAACGTCTTGCCGTCCCACAAACGATTAAGCAAAGCTACAAAACGAGTCGGATTGCCTTGCATGCTATGGCTACCTAAGATGATGCCTGCCTCATCAGACCATAAGGATGCAGAAGGCCAGCCTTGGGCCAAATGAATAGCCAGTGCTTCTTGGGTAGCATCTTCAAAATAAAGAGTAGGTTGCAAAGGAATTTCCGGTTCTTGATGAATTAATTCATCGAGCATTTCTTTGGCATAATCAGAATCTTCTCCCGTATAAGTTGCACGTTTGATTTGGGAGAATAAACTGTCTTTTTCCATTTGCCATACTTGGTGTTGCGTTAGCGCTGATAACACTTCAGGTTCACGCCTTTTACGAATAAGTGTCTCCCAGTGACGCGCTGCTTTCGAAAAAACATTGTCTGCAGCAGTTTTTCGAGTACCAGAGCCGCTGGCAATTAAAAAATAAAGCGATACAGGACTAATTAAATAGTTGTCTCGTGCTACATTGGCAAGAGATTGGCATGATAGAGACATATTAGCCAAGGCGCTGCATGCAATTAAAGGTAGCGGTTGCTGTCCATATTGTTGATAGTCCACTACGGCTTTTCTAACAATTAAGGGAAGTGCCTCAACTGGATAAGGACAGTCAGGGGCTAAGATTGGAGAAAGCGGGATAGGTTGTCCCCATACGAAGCTTTGATGTGACTTATTTCTGATCTCTAATTCATTTTGTTCGATAGTCATTATTTTAAGGATTGTATTTTGTAATAGACTTTTATTTTACCCTAGCTTCAATATCATGCAAAATGAGAGGACTGAAAAGCTCTGTAGCTAAGAAAATAGAAGATCAAATACAAGAAGTAAATTCTTATTGCTAAATTATTGGGGCAACTACTAATTAATTTTTAGTAGTTGCCGTATAAACCAGCATTATGCTAATAACAGCCAACATTCTGTAAGCAGTTCTGTCTCAGAAACTTCATGATCAAAGTTGTAATAGCAAAAAATACAGGGCAAATCACCCAGCTGTTCATCGGAGCTTGGCAACCAATCACGATATAAACTATAAACGGTATCACTAATAGTATCTCGTGTTCCTTTATGCGTTGCTACAGCATAACGTCCTGCAGGTAAACGTCTTTCAACGATATTACCCTCAAGTTTTATTTGTTCTGGTACAGTAATCGCTAAGTCAAAACGAAAATCGGAAGGCTCTGTTGTCTTAGGATCGTCGTAAGCAAAACCAAACGCTTCTCCTGCTTTTGGCTTTAAGTTAATTGATTGAGATTTTGCCCAATCAATTAGCTGGTTAACACTTTCACCTAATTTTTCAGGCGTACCTCGATGTTCAATAATCGCTAAACGTCTAGCAGGTATTTCTTTAATCAATACATTCATAATATTACCCTGGTTTGGCAATAAATACGGTGGACGCTCCCAAAAACTCCAATTTGAATGCAGCCTAAACTCACTAGGACTCAGTCCACAGCTTTGTTTAAATACACGAGTAAATGCTTCATGAGATTCAAATCCCGCACTTATTGCAATTTCAATAATGGTTTTATTCCTATCTACGATTAATTGATGGGCTGCTCGTTTTAAACGAAGCCACCGAATATATTGTTGTAGTGATAAACCCGTATAAGCAGTAAATAAACGATGAAAATGATATTTTGAAAAGCAGGCAATATAACTCAATTGAGTCAAATCAAGCTTTTCATCAAGATGTTTGCCGATAAACTCAATTACTTTTTCTAATTGTTGCTTGTAATTCATGCTTTCCTCAATTTAAAACCATCAAACTATTTACACAAACCATGTTATCTTATTTATGTAGATATACTTTGACCATTTTTGCTAATTTTAATGCTGTTTCAATTGATGTAGCCAAACTCAGAAGCAACACTAAAAGCGATTCATGTTAAGAGCAAGAAACAAGCTCAAATAAACCTTATCAGGCATTGAGCAAATAAAAAATGACGATAAAATGTAAGAGTCGCAGAAATTCAAACCCACCCCATTTTCAATTTTTATAACTATTCTAATAACAAGATGAGTATATTGGGGCTATAGATAAGAAGATACTATGAGTGTATTAAAATTTATTATTCAAAGAGCAATCCCGTACCGTTGGTATTTGTTCGGCATTTTTGCTGCTATGTGTCTTATCACTATTGATAACACATTAAAGCCTTTTTTGGTCAAACAACTTATCGATACGGTTTCTGGAAGACAAAACACAAATCTATGGCTTATTGCTGGATTCTATGGATTTTTGCAAATAATGCTGGTCAGCAGCTGGACTCTTAGTGATTATTGTTTGACCCGTTACGTTGCCAAATTTAGGCTGGATGTCGCTGAACATTTTATGAAACGTCTCTATGATTATCCTTATAGTTTTTTCCAGAATCAATTGTCAGGAAGCTTAACTTCCAAACTAAATGATGTATTTCAGCATTTGCCCCATCTTATTTTTACTCTCATTAATCCGTTTTGCTATTTTCTGATACTCATTTCTATTTCTCTTGTGTTGCTCTTTTTTGTTGCCCCAGTTTTTGCGGTGATATTAACTCTCTGGGTGCTTTTATTTTTTTTAATCACCTTTTTTTCATTGCGACAAAGCATCATTTTGAATAAGGAATATTCTGAAGAAAAAGCAAATATTATTGGTCTTTGCGCAGATTATCTAAGTAATATGCTAAGCGTTAAAACTTTTACGACCAAGCAATATGAGCTCGGTCGTTTTGAACGTTTAAAGAAGCCTTTTATTGCTATTGCTGAACGTGGCGGCTTTTATCATACCTGGCTTTATGCCATTTTAGGTCTTTTTACTTCAATTTATGCCTTTGGATTTATTGTATTTTTGATTCTCGGTTACCAAAAAGACAGCTTAAGCCCAGGAGATTTTGCGCTGGTTGTAATGCTTAACTTCAATATTATTAATACAGTCTTTGAACTATCACATAAATTAAGAGACTTTGTTGTTGATTGGGGTGCCGTCACTCAAGCATTAGCAATGCTTGAGGAAATGCCCCAGAAACTAGACAAGAAAAATGCAAAAAACCTTGTCGTTAATCAGGGCCAAATTGTCTTTGATAAGGTTAAGTTCAATTATCATGGGGGATATTCACTTTTTCAGAATAAATCGGTTGTCATTGAAGCAGGGCAGAGAGTGGGTTTGGTGGGTTATTCTGGTGGAGGTAAATCGACCTTTGTGAATCTAATCTTACGACTTTATGATGTAGTTGATGGTCAAATTCTAATCGATGACCAAGACATTCAATCTATTACCCAAGATAGCTTACGTCAAGCGATTGCTATGATTCCCCAAGACCCAATGCTTTTTCATCGAAGCCTGATGGATAACATTCGTTATGGCAGGACAGGAGCTTCGGATGAGGAAATCATTTTAGCCTCTCAGAAAGCTCATGCCCATGAATTCATTAGCAAGTTACCTCATGGTTATGATGCTTTGGTTGGAGAGCGCGGAGTTAAGCTTTCAGGCGGTCAGCGCCAGCGTATTGCCATTGCTCGTGCCATTTTAAAAAATGCGCCTATTTTAATCCTGGATGAGGCCACGTCTCAGCTGGATTCCATTACAGAATCCAACATTCAAGACAGTCTTTGGGAGTTGATGCAGGGAAAAACAACCTTGGTCGTTGCTCATCGCCTATCTACTTTGTTGCATATGGACCGAATTTTAGTATTTGATAAAGGACATATTATCGAAGACGGTACACATACAGAGCTATTGATGCTTGGTGGTTTGTACAAAATCCTGTGGGATGCTCAGGTTGGCGGCTTTTTACCAGATAAAAACCCTTCGGATCAACTCAATTAATACTTAGAACAGTCCTAAGTCAGAAGGCTTTTGCTCTCCTTCTTGCTGTCCTATAGTAGCGACTGTCGTCTGCTCCTGTACACGTTGGTTCATTTCTTGAGTTGGATTTTCTTTTACGCGCTTATCAAGAGGTAATTCTTCTCGTATTGATAACCATTGCCTAATAGCACTTAAATCGCCAACGATAGGCTCTGCAATTTCTCGAAAAACAGCGGGTCCATTTTCACTATTGGTGAGACAAACAACCGCTTCATCGGTAGTAAGATTAATCGCTGCTAAATTGCGTCCAGTTCCATTGTCACCCCAATGAAATGCGATACGGGTTCCATCGGTATTTTTCTGAATACCAATGCCTAGACCCCAAGAGATTTGATCTAAAATATCAGTAGAAACTCCCTGGCTCATTGCTTTAGTATCTTTATCTCTTAATGATGAAACAATAGGTTTGAACATTTCCCACCTAACATAGGGATCGTTAACACAGGCTTTTAAAAATTTTGCATAATCAGAAGTTGTTGTATACAAAGAGCCTGCCGGGTGAACCATATAAAATTTTTGCTTAAGATTTACTGAACCATCTTTATCATGACCTATTGCTATTGTTGCAGCATGTGCTGGGGGATGACCAAAAATAGTAGTCACAAGGGGTAATTCCCTTGCTTCAACCGGTATGGGTTTTGACCAAAAAAATGGTGGTATTTGAGCAAAGCGGGCTTTGATTTCTTTTAGACTTTTTTCTTCAACTTGGCTGGAGTTTTTTTCAGTAATTTGTACGCTGCCGTCTACTGCTCTTTCAGCAACAAATAATTTATCCTTATGAAGGATAATACTTAATTGACCATGTACATCTAAAGTATCTTTTAATAATTTTTTAATGCGTTCAGGCGTTGGCTCTTCCTCTTCATCTGACAGTTTAATAAGACTGCAACCCGTTGGTGGCATGAAGCTACTATCGGTCATACCTATATTAGCGAATTCTTCTTGGGCTAAAGCTTCCAGTGATTTTGAAGTAATGTGTTCCACAATTTCACCTAAAAATTGATAAGCCACACCTGAATAATCAAATTGTTTTCCTACTTCAGAAACATACTTTAGAGATTCTGGGGATGAAAATTCATTAGGTAACCCTGCTTGATGAGATAGGATCATACGAGCGGTTAATTTTTTATAATTTTTATCAGCTCGCATCTCCAGAGGACCAAAATCACCGTACTCATGAAGTGGTTTATCTAAATCAATGAGACCTTTTTGCGCTAGTTTCAATACAATATAAGCAAATACAGGCTTACTCAATGAAGCGGCTTCAAAAACAGTTGAACTAGTAACTTCTTCTGGTTTGTTGACATTAGTCACACCCACCTCTTGCGTAGTAACAACTCCGCGGTCAGAAATAATTGCTGTAGCAATACTTGGGATATTAGTTCTTTTTTGCAACTCACCTAAGGAGCTTGTTAGCTCTTTAGATGGATTGGGTCTTGGAAATGGATTTATGCCCCAATTATTCGTTTTACCACATAGCTCATCAAGAGTTCTAGCAAAACCCCATTTGGGGAAAAAATAGTGTGAAGCCAGTTCTATTTGAATTGTCGAAGGGATAATGTGTTCCGCAAGAATATGTCCATTATGCGAATTAGCAAAGAATACCACGGCACTCTTATCTTTTAAATTGACTGCAACCCATGCTCTACAATCATTCATGTCGCCTGAGTGGTAAGCCGTAACAACATCCTCCTTTTCATTGGTTTGTAGCCCCCAACCTAAGCCCCATGCGACATGACTTAAAATGAGCTCGGGTATCTTGTCTCTAGCAATTCCGATCGCTCCAGCTAAACCTCTATCGTGCGTCATGAAGGCATGCGGAACAAAAGGATTTTCAATGGAGTTGTCATGGCTTAGATGTTTGACAAACTTTGCATAATCTGTTGCTGTAGTTCGTAGTGTATTGGCGGCACATGGTTTGGGTTCTTTACATCCATATTGCGAGATTACAGCTTCTATCAACTCCAAATTGTTTGAAAGTTTACCTTTATCAGGTAACTGTCTAAGAATTCCTGGAACTACTCTTTCCGGAAAAGAGCGATTGACTATTTTTCCATTCTCTAACCAATAGGCTGTTAGTTGCTCATCTTCTTTTAGTATGACAATCTGACCAGGCTTCATTTCATCAAACAAGGGTTCTTTTTCAGCATGCAAAAGCAAGTGATAGGCCTTTGGTGGCTCATAAGTGCTATGAGTCATGTCACAATGATCAAACACATGGTTTTTGGCCAATGTTTCTAGATTTGCTTCAGTCAATTTTTCAATCACTTGATGTAAGTACACAATACCAACATTTGAATATCCATGCATTTTTTCTTTAGAATCTTTTTCTTTAGGATTAGGAATGAACTGAAACTTCATTTCACCATGAGCAAGGCCTGTTGTATGTGATAACACCATCCTTGCAGTAAGTGCTTGGGCACAGACAACAGCAGATGTGTTAGACATATCAAATTTCATTCCATCTATCTCAAATTCTTCTAACGGCAAGATATGAAAAAGAGGGGTATCTAAATCAAATTGACTCAGGTTGAATTTATCTAAATTAAATTTACCTGTCCCTTTCTCTGCTTGATTCGTCGCATTTGACTGAATCAACTTTTGCACTAAATAAGCAAATACGGGTTTGCTTAGCGAGGCTGCTCCAAAAACGGTTTCTGGTTTCACTCTCGTAGGTGGTGTAAGACCTGTTAGAGTAGTTATTAATTCAGACTCTTGAGGATCGGCCAATTTATAGGTATCAGTACAACTTTTTCGTAACTTTTGATATGAGGATTGATTACTTTCATTTAACTGTATTTGATGAACGCTTTGTGTCGTTTGATTTACATAATAAAGTTTGTCGTCAAATAAAACTACAGCATCTTTAGTTCCTAATCCCAGCTTATTAAAGGGACACTTGAGTGGATCAACTGGTATTGCAAAAAGACCGCAACCCTCTGTAAGGCCTTGTTCTTGAGTAGATATGATTCCATCACTGCTTATGAAGGCAATAGAAACTCCTGGAATCTGTGCTTTAGACATGACGTCCAGCAAAAGTAATTCTGCCATTTTTGCATAAGACATAAAATTGCTCAAAATACAAACTAGTGATTTAATTATACCTGATGCCGTAAAATTTATTCTCAATCAGCATTTTTTTACGAATTTTTTAACATTGGCGGATGCTCAGGTTGGCGGCTTTTTACCGAACAGAATCCCCCTAGATGGATTAAGTTGATATTTAATTAAGATTGGATCGGTAAAAATAGCACCGATCCAAATTTACATCTATTGTTTACATTTTGTAGGCATCTAAGATACTTTTAAGCCAAGTCTTTGCCTCTAGACTGACCTTGTCATCATTCAAAGCAATGTCACAAACATCATATTTTCGTGAAATTTCTTCACCATACATATCATCTAAGGCCTTATTCCAAAGCATTAGTACAGTGGAAGCTGAAGTTTTTCCTACTTGTTCAAGAATGCCATAAAGTCTATCCTTCCAATAAGCATCTAAAGCTTTTTCTAACCATGCCATGATCTCTGATGTTAATCCAATGTCGTCAAGACCTTTTCCTTCTCCAAATCCTTTTTCCCATTTTTTGGTTCTTAGATGAGCATATTTTTTACCGTATACGCTGTTAACCCATTCCATGTAGTTTTTTCCTGTTTGGATACCTATAGTGGAATCAGGATCGTGTTTCACGTTTTGTTTCAGTTCATCTAAGAGTTGATGCCATTGTTTTTCAAACTCAGCCTTATTATTTGTTTTCATTTCCTTTTCAAATGCTACATATTGTTTTAATTCATCAGGAGTGAATATTTCCTTAACCCAATCATGTTCAAGATGTTCTGCCATTTTATATACCTCAATCAGCTGAATAATGGTTTCCCATGGAATGGATTGATTGATATCAACAGAGTTAATAATGCTTCTTAAGGTTTTAGCTCCGGAAGTACATGCCGCTGCTTTTTGTTCTAACACTTGAGCTTGGGCCTCAAAATGGTTTAGCGCATGACGTTCTTCAGAGAGCAAGGTTTTGATTTGTGACAACTCAAAACCAAAAAACTTTAAAGCAATAATCTGTTGTAATTTCAATAAATCCTTCTCGGAGTAAATACGATACCCATTGGACTGTCGCAATGAAGGTTTAAGTAAACCAATGCGGTCATAATGATGCAATGTTTGCACCGAAACACCGGTCAATTTGCTTAAGTCTTTTACGAACCATTGAGTCATAGTATTACCTCCTTAGGAACAAAGGTAAGATATATAGTAACAATAGGGTCAAGCGGTTTTTTCATAAAATGGATGTTTATTTTTTTATACCTAACGTTTCAAGGACAAATCGGCAACGCTCTTCAATCGCATTATTAGGCACAAGCACAATTTCAAAACCAAACTCTTTGTATACCTCTATGTGAATTTGCTCAAAAATAAGGGCATCTTCATAACTGATTTTGCGAGCGGAGGTTGGTTCAATAAACCCCAAGTTCTCAAAAAAGAATACTTTGCGTTGATAGATACCCGCTTTTAGGCAGCGGTCAACTTCAGCTAATAAAACAGGTGAGGGTGTAAAATCACGATGATGCCAATGAGCGGAATAACGTCCCAATGCATAAGCACAAAATGGTGATCGATCATAAAATTGTAACTCACCTTTAGCATTCAATTGCCTTAATTTTTGTGTTAAGGCAATCTTATCTACAAAATCAGCCTGCTCCCATGGGCGCATAGTTCCCTTTGCCTGCTCTTCTGCAATGACATCCGTTGCAGATTCAGGAATCACTACATGCCCTAATCTTTTCAATGCCAAAATAACAGAAGTTTTTCCACTGCCTGGGGTGCCAGTGAAGATAAAACGATTTGCTTGTTCTAATCTATTCATTTAATTCAAATCTTTTTTGGATCTCACCGTTTATCTCAATGTTTTCAAGGAACATCTTAAGAGGTCGAACCCATAGTTTAAAATCACCGTAAAGCGCTCTGTACACCACCATATCTTCCAAGCTTTCCGAATGCCTGGCGATATCAATTACTTCATACAAATTACCTTTATAATGACGGTATATTCCTTTTTTTATAAAACTCATAGTACCTTCTTCATATAATAACGCTTATGACCTTTAGGGCAGTCATCCAGAACTCCAAACTCTTCGTAACCATATTTGAGATAAAAATCTTTTGCTTGAAAATCAAAGGTATCGAGGTGAATTAAAGTAACTCCTAATTCTTTAGCTTTTTCCTCAACTTTATTGAGTAAAATGGTACCCAAACCTTGGTGGCGATATTTTTCCTCAACAAAAAAGACACTGATGTACAGGATCTTCCATGTATAAACCTCCGAACAAATACCCGCTATTATTTCATCACCATTCTTGATCGTAACATTTATATCAATTACTTCAGGTTTTTGTGTGGAAGGGACGCACGATGTATTAAACTCAAACAACTTTTGATCTACAATTTTAAATGAATCTTTTGCATTGAACTCCAATTTATAGTTTGTATTTGGTACATACACATCGTGGCTATCAGTTGTTTTTTTAATTACGGCATCACTTTCTGCATGCAAATTGGTTAATTTTTTAGTAAACCACAAAATTAAATCATCATCCAAAGGATATGTTTCCCCAGGAATGGTTGGTTTATAACTATAAGTTACCCCTAAACCATCAGGAATATAACCACGGGTAACATAAAGTCGTTGAGCTTGTCCATATCCTCCATCGGAACCACCATATAACCCAACACCAATACCTACAACATCACACTGACTTGCTGCCTTGTCTTCAGCAACAGTGAGTAAAGCACTGCCTATTCCGAGCTTGCGAAAAGCAGGCAATACATTTAAGTCCATAATTTCTGGGATTTCTTTATGAGCAAAGGGTTCATAGTGTGAGGCCCATTTTAGAGTAACATAGCCCGCAATTTGGTCTTGAACATAGGCTACCCAAACTACTCGCTCAGATTGTTGTTGTTCTTGATGATACCCTTCAAACAAGACGTAAGGTTTTTGCCAATTTGCTTTTTGAAACGCATCGACCAAAACGGGGATATCAGATAATTCCATTAGCTTAATGGCAATTGACCGTTGGTTTTCTGCTAAAGGTTCAAGCTGTTTTATCATGTACACCATATTCCACTCATACCCTGCAGGTTTTAAATCAAAAAGAGCGTTAAAACCAACTGACTGATAAAATCGGTAGGTTTTAAGGTAATTCTCTTCCAATTCAGAGGGGCTAAGTGTTTCAACGGTTATGGTTTTAGCTCCTTGTGTTGCAGCAAAATGGCAAGCCGCTTCGATTAATTGCTTTCCTACACCTTGACGATGATAATCACGTTTTACAGCCATCCAGTAAATATTGGCATTATTAGGATAAGGAAAATCAATAGAAACGAGGCCCATAGTGTCATCTCCATCTTTCGCCGCAAAATTAGTGCGTGTGTTTACACCTATTGCGTAGTGCTCGTTCGCTTCTGGTAAACCAAAGTATTCTGGCAAATCCTTTGTAATGGTTCGACATAAGGTTTGAGCCCAATCTCCCGTTATTTTTTCGATTTGAATCATAGTATTTTCCCTACCGCAGTATCTCTCGCATCACCTTCATAGCCATCTGGATCATCAAATGGCATGTCGATATAACCATTATTTCTATAAAATCTTAGAGCATCCGGTGAGGACTCCACGTGCAAGCTTTGATATCCTTGGTTTTTGAGCCACTTTTCACATAACGCCAAGAATTGGCTACCGTATTGATGGGTTCTTTTTTCCTCATCAATCACAATGATACGCAAAGCGGCTCTCTGATGAGGCCATAATTGCAGATGGGCATAACCAATGATGTCGCTTCCTTGAGATAAAACAAAATGAACATGAGCATCATGCTCAAAAGTCCAAGTGTAAGGGTCAGAAAGCCCAGCTTTATCAAAAAAATAGAATTGTCTGAAATGACGTACTTTATCCCATTCTCGCGGCGTTAATGCCTTCACCACTCTTAATCCATTAAACCCTGCTTTTTTATCAATTGTTGCAATAAAATCTTCTTTGCCCAAACAATAGGCAGTAATGTCATAGGGATATTGATGGGCCAACTCTTGTTTTAAACGAGCATAAGCTTCTCTATCTTCTGGATGTGCTCTCATCCAGTCCCTAAATTTTAAATGCCGCTCGATTTCGGAATTTCCAAACTCAAAAATATGAGCATGATGTGTTCGTAGACTTTCTCCCTTTTGGAAATAGCGGCGAAAAGGAATACCGTATTCTCCTTTGGCTTCATAGCCAAGTGCCTGCATAGCAGCATTGGCACTGTCCACTTTGCTAATATCTAAAACAACTGGAATCATATCGATTACTGGTTTTGCAGCCAAACCTGGTACTGATGTGGAACCGATATGATGAATTTCAATGCAATTACTGCCTAATGCTTTTTTAATTCGCTTTGCTTCCTGTTCAAATTGCATAGGCCAATTAGCATTATAAGGAACTACTTCGATGAGTCTTTGTTCTTGGTTGACTTCCATCATTTATTCTCTCTCTTGAATATGCTGAACTATTTCACCCACAAATGCAGTGACTTCTTGATAGGTTTCTTCGGTCAAGATATCGCTTGCATGATTTAGTTCAGCTTTAGTTAATGCTCGTTGAATTAAAACTCGCCATTTTGGGAATTGATTTTTAGCCCAAGTTCCAGCTTTTAACTTAGAGCCTTGTTCCTGATGTTGGAGCACATACAAAGCCCGGCATAGAGTTAATACAACATAATATTGGTACCCTAAAGAATTTTTGGTATGAGTAACCCAATCTTGCCACTCAATGGCCTGTTTTTTGACATGCTCTATAAACTCACTATTTGATACAGGAGCAATAATCGACTTTGCTGATGGACCATATAGAATGAGGCTATCTCTTTGCAACAAATAATAATTAATAAGCCAGTCAGTCCCCGCCTGTTTGAGGTGAAACGGTTCCCCTGGGCTAATGACAGCAATTTGACCTGGCTCTGTCTTAAAATGTTGTAACATTTTATAAGATGCATAAGCTACTTCAATTCGGTCATTCCAAGCTGGAAAATGCTGAACCAGATTGGCATGCAAATCATCTAAAGCCGCGAATTCTTCTGGTGTCATTTCTTTGTTTAATGCCACAAGAACATCAATGTCGCTGGTTGTTTCATCAAAATCACCCCAAACAAATGAACCATACACATAAACGCCCAGCAAATGTTCCTTTAAAATTGATTGCAAACCGGATAGTAAGTCATTAAGTAAATGATGCACTACCCTAAACTCTGTATGTGGTTTATTCATTTGCTACCCCACTATCCACTAAGAGACTCTTCTTTTCGTTCATCTGGTAAAAACCCACCTACCTGCGCATCCCATAGTGTTTTGTACAAACCACCGCGATCTAATAGTTCAGCATGTGTCCCGTCTTCAACGATATGGCCTTTATCAAATACTAAAATTCGGTCCATATGCAGCAGAGTCGATAAACGATGTGCAACGACTAAGGTTGTTTTTCCCTGCATCAACTCCCAAAGACTGTCTTGAATGTTAGATTCTGTAATAGAATCGAGTTGAGAGGTGGCTTCGTCCAACATTAAAATGGGCGCATTTTTTAAAATCGCACGTGCAATGGCAATGCGCTGGCGTTGACCACCTGAAAGCTTCACCCCACGTTCCCCGACCAAGGTCTCATAACCTTCTGGCAAAAGACTGATGAATTCATGTGCATGGGCCTTCTTGGAGGCTGAAATGACTTCCTCATCCGAAGCTGTTGTCCTGCCATAACGAATATTATCCATCAGGCTTCGATGAAAAAGCATTGGGTCTTGTGGAATCATGGCAATGGCTTGTCTTAAACTCTCTTGAGTCACTTCGGATAGGTTTTGACCGTCGATTAGAATTTGCCCATCCACCACCTCATATAGTCGTAAAATCAAATTAACAAAAGTGGACTTGCCGCTTCCTGAATAGCCCACCAAACCCACTTTTTGACCGGCTTCAATTGTGACGGACTTATTTTGGAACAGGGAGTAACCACCTTGGTAATGAAATTTCACCTTGGAAAATTCAATTCGTCCTTGCGTGACCACTAATTGGGATGCATTATTTTTATCCTGTATCTCATGAGGGATGACCAATGCATTTAAACTTTGTCTTGCCTTGCCTAAAGCTTGGTTAAATTGGTCCACTTGGTACATGGTGTACCACATCATGTGTCCCAATTCCATGGAAAGCCCAAGAATCAAAGCAAAATCACCAATGCTCATCAGTCCCTTGCCATACAAGTGAATTAAGGTAATCGAGGCCAAACCTATCATTACCGCAATCATTCCACCCTGTGCGCAGCATAACAAAACAATAAACAGCTCTTTTCTTTGAAAAGCCCGTTGTACCAAGCTAAAAAACGTGTTCATACGTTCCACTTCGTAGATTTTGCGTGAAAAAATACGAATATTGGATTGATTCGCCAGGCTATCGACTAATTGCCCAGAAAGCTGCGATTCGGAATTTGCATGGTCATCGGACAATTGAACCAATCGTGCCGACATCCAAATACTAAATGAGGCAAAGGCAATGAACCAAAGAAATAAAATATAAAAAAACAGGACATTAACAAAATAGGCTGTAATAAATGAAACCACTAATAATGAAGCACCACGAAGAAAGTCGATAGACACGCGATGCAAAATAATCTCAAGATTATCAGCAAGAGTAGTAATTTGTGTGGCAATTCTCCCCGATAGATTATCCTGAAAAAATTGCGTACTACTTCCCAACACATACTCAAACATTTGGCTAATGATTTGGTTTTTAAGCACTGCTTCGTATTTATAGTTCAAGTACCCGATTGTTCGCCAGGTGATATTGTCAAAAACAATAAAGTTCACTACCAGTAATCCAGCGATCCAATACAAAGAGGAGAAGTCCGTACTTGTTTTTGCTGCCAAGGTATTAATAAAGGATTTAATCAATAAACTATTAAACGGTCCCCAAAATCCAGCCATTAAAGCAAGCAGGATAAATAAAAAAACCATGCGTCGATACGGTTTTAAAAAATGCCACATAAAAGAGCCTATGTGGTTAGGCAAACGATTAGTCATGATGAACACCCTCTGATTGTTCCTCATTGAAATGATGTATCTTCCCTTGATGAACGTGATACTTAGTTTCAATGTGAATGGAATCTAAAAAATCATAATCGTGAGAAATAACCAGTATTGCACCTGAAAATTCACGTAATACTTGAATGATATGATCGCGTGTTTCCAGATCTACATTGTTGGTTACCTCATCTAAAATAATTAGCTTAGGCGGATTGGCAGCAATTAAGGCTAAAGAAAGCCTTGCCTTTTCACCACCAGAAAGATCTTTGACCTTTATTTCTACCTCGATGTTTTTGCGAAATAAAAAGTCATTCAAATGGACACGAAGTTCAGCATGAGAAGCGTGGGGCATCTGACTTTTCATCAAATCCAAAATTGTTTTATCACAATCCAGATATTGATAATGCTGATCGAGATACCCAACTGTATTGCGCTCTGGAATAGTCCACTCACCTGCTCTTTTAATGTTACTATCCTGCAAAATCGCTTTGACAAAGGTGGACTTCCCTGATGCGTTGTCCCCATACAATGCCGCCCGTTCGCAGCCATTTAAGTGAAAATGAATCCCTTTAAGAATCACATCTCCAGCCTCGTAGGCAATAGAAGCGTCTTGAATCCTGATTAAGGGCTTATGGTGGTCAAGACCGTTTAATTTAAATTTGGGCTTAATTGTTTCCGGAAGGTTTAAAGATGAAAGCTCTTCAAGCATCTGTTGTTTTTTATGATTAATCTGACTTAATCGTTTATTTCCTGTTGTCATTGCATTGGCGAGCTTTGTATGAGACCGAATCGTTGGCCATTTACGCTGCGCTATCTTTTTTTCACCCTGAACACGAGAACGTTTATTCCGTTCTTGTGTCTTCATTAGAGAAAGATGTGATTCTTTCTTCTCACGTGAAATCCGTGATAACTCCTGTTCAATCGATGCTTTCTTGTCTTCAAGCATTTGCTGATAATCACAATAAGCCCCTCTAAATACAGTGAGCTTACCTAAATCAATATGCCATAAAGTATCTGCGACTGTATTGATGAGCTCCGTATCATGAGAAGCAATGACCAGCGTCCCCGGATAATACAGGAGCATGCGCATTAAAGAACGACGATTGCGTCTGTCCAAATGATTTGTAGGTTCATCTAACAACAATACATTAGGATTCTCAGACAATATTTTGGTCAATATTTGGTTTAACCGTTGACCACCACTTAAATCAGGGTACTCTTCAATCACTTGGGGTAAATAACCAATACGAATATCCTGTGGCATTTTAATTTCGCCGCTAGAGCCCGAGAAAAGACCACCAAGCATCTTAAGTAAGGTTGATTTCCCTGAACCATTTCGGCCAATCAGTGCAATACGCTCACCAAAGTGAATTTCACCACTGAAGTCTTGAAAACAGATTTTATGCGGATAAATAAGACCAAGGTCTTTAAATTGAATCGGTTTATGGTGCATGATTTACTCTTAAGCATGTCTTTCAGGACAATAAAAAATAGAAAATCAAAAACGATTTCCTCTCTTCGCCCTATTAGATGGGCGTACTTAAGATGTAATTTTCATCGCGTTATAAACCTACTTTTGACGGTTTTTCATATAATTTGAAATTTTAAAGCAAAGTAATCACTAAAGTCAATATATTTTTGACTGCTACGGGTGCAACATAACTGGCGCTAATTTCGGCGCCAGTTGAATTTAAATTCTGGATGTAAGATAGGTTACACTGTTTCAACAGTTACAGAAAATACTCACCTATCCCAATTAGCTTAAGAAATTACAATGAGTTTATTGCAACAATATCTTAATGTTTTTGTATCTCTTTAAGCTGTTCCAGTGATAATCCAGTTACTTTAACAACAAAAGCCGGCTCAGAGCCCTCTTCAAGCATTCGCTTGGCAATTTCTCGCTCTTTATTCAGTTCGCCTTCAAGACGTCCCTCTACTCGCCCTTCTACTCGTCCCTCTTCTTTTAATTGTGTTGCTAGACTCATAATTTGCTCCCCAACTTCCGGTGATATCTTGGTATCGATAAGCTTAAAAAATTCTTCTCGGTCACTAATTTCACCCCGTTCTAATATGTATTGTAACACAATAGCAATAAAATCACGCCCTCCACAGTGATCTAATTCACGCATAAGGTTTGCCATATTTTTAAGCCAAGGCAGAATATCTCTGGAAAAAATATGCTTTAAAGCAAACTCCATAGCTCCAGACCAAGCGTGTTGCTTTAGTGTTTCGTCATCTATTTCACCTAAATCAATGAGATGAAAAGGTTTTAAAAAATATTGATCGATCAGCTCTTTTGGCGCATCAACCAGATCGTTTAAGTTAGTAGAAAAAGGATATTTTTGCATTCCATGATAAACCACCAAGGGATAAATAAGTGGGAGTTTTTTGGTTTTATGTGTTTTTAGATGATCATCCATAATGTTGCATAAGTATTTAAGCAATCGAAAAGGCATTAAAGGATCAGGTTTGGATTGATGCTCTAAAAGAAAATAAAGATAGGCTTCTTTATTGTCGATCGTTGTTTTAAATAAGACATCCACTTCAGACTCTTGACGTACCTCATTAATATAGGAGCGAGGCTGCATTTCTAATTTGGAAAAATCGATGCGTTCACGTAAATCATGTGGCAGCCAAGCGTTCAAAAAATCACGTGCAACCCGAAGGTCTGCCATAGCAGTTCGAAAAAATTGATCGTGTGGGTTAGTAATTTGGTTTTTATTTTTATTCATTCTGTGACTGATTTTAAATATTTATTCCAATCCTTATCTTTCGAGCAGATATATGCAGCGGCTTCTTCAAAAAAATGATCAAGATCTGCAATGCCAGCCCACTCACAATATTTTTTTATTTCAGAATGAATTTTTTGATCAATCTCCAATTTAATTTTTTCTTTAGTATTAATCTTTTTTGGTGTAATTAAAGCCATAGCATTCTCCAAATTAACATATATTTTTTATTAAAATATTCAGTTAATTTTATCAGTAACAATCGGATATAAAAATAAAATTATAAACAATTTAATTCGATTAATATCGATTAGTAAAAGAATCATAGCTATTGCAATAATTTGTAGATGAATAACTACGATAATTGTTGTCATGATTTCTATAATAATCATCAAATGAACTGCTAGATCCAAATGTATTGCCATTTACATCCAGACAACCAATCATTGGCAGGCCGCTTGCAGGATTAATTT
>DAIAOV010000039.1 GCA_027437055.1 Legionella sp.
TCACGTTTTTTTAATTCACTTAATAACTCATCAGTTAACCCATCAAATCCCTGAACATGAGTTAGAAATACAGCTCGTGTCTTGTTCGTAATTTTAGATAGAATTTTCTTTGAATCCATAGCCAATGTTTGTGGGTCAATATCAACAAATACAGGAGTAAACCCATTTTGTAATACTGAAGCGACATCAGAAATCCAAGTTAATGGAGGGACAATAACTTCCCCGCCCTCTGGATGTCGAATTTTAAGAATAGCCATTGTGAGTAAATTAGCTGAAGCTCCTGAGTTCACAAAAACGCTATACTTTACTCCGAGCCATTGTGACCACTCTTCTTCAAAAGCGCGTACATTTGCTCCGTGAGTTAAAATTGGATCGTCTTGTTTTAAATACTCTATCAGCAAATCTAAGTCTTCACGCAGGATATTGTTACGCATCAATGGATATTTCATTTTTTCTCACTTATTTTTAAGATAGAACTTCTGCACTTTTCTTAGAAAAAAGCCCCATAAATTCAATTATTTTTTTCGATACAACTTCAGTACCGATTCCAACATCTTCATGCAAATGTTCTCTGCTACCCAGCTCAAAACGATAAGTACCTTCGACCCCAATATTAAGCATACGTACATTCATGCGACGTCGAGAGAAAAACTCAAACATCATTGCATCGACCCCACCTCGTCCTCGAAACCCTTCTTCCATAGTAACGATCCCTTGATAACGAGAAAGGATTGAAGCCAATGAGTGTGCGTCAAAATTGGATATATTAAAAAGATCAATAATACCCACATTAATTTTTAGAGCGCGAAGACGTTCGGCAACTTTAAATGCTGTATGAAGCATGTATCCTGTTGCTATTAAGCAAATCTTTTCACCAACATTATGCACATGATAGCCAAAATTGAAATTAGGCGGATTGGACTCATAAACCACTGGTAAAACTTGCGCATCAAGCCGCAAGTATTTGGGTCCATTTGTTGCTAAGCATTTCTCAAAAAAATGGGCTGCGGTAACATGATCGGCGGGAGAGTAAACTGCCATATTAGGCATGGCTCGCATGAGGGTCAAATCTTCATAACATTGATGTGTCGGACCTGATACCACATAACTATAACCAGCACCGACACCAATGAGGGTTACATTAATTGGTCGAACTTCTGAAAGTAAGGCTAGGCTTACACGAATTTGCTCATAACAGCGCATAGTAATAAACGGTGCGATGGCATAGGCAAAAACTTTAAATCCCTCAATAGCCAAGCCTGAGGAAATGTTTATTAAATTTTGTTCGGCAATACCAACATTAATAAATCTATCCGGAAATTGTGCTTTAATCCTATCAATAACAGGGGAACCAAAATCAGCACTAACAAAAAAAATGCGCTTATCATCGGCCATTGTTTGACAAATACGGTCAAGAAAAGCATCTCGCATTGCAATAGGTCGCGTACTCATCAACATACCTCCAATAAGGAGTCAATTTCCTCAGGTTTTGGATTCATAATATGGCATAATGGTGCATTTTCTATAGAGGGAATCCCAAAACCTTTTTTAGTATGAGCAATCAATGCCTTAGGCTTACCTAAAGACTGAGACTTCATTGCTAACAATGCATTCTGAACGGCCAATACATTATGACCATCAACCTCAACACATTCCCAACCGAAGGCTTGTAAGCGCTCAACTAAAGAATCATGTGATACAATATTAATCGTATAATCGAGCATACTAATTTTGTTATTATCAACAATAAGATGCAAATTATCTAAGCCATGATGAGAAGCAAACATCAGCGCTTCCCAATTAGCTCCTTCATGCAGCTCACCGTCCCCGACTACTACAAAAACTTGGCGATCGCTTTTTTTGGCCTTAAGTCCTAGAGCAATACCTGTTCCAACACCTAAGCCATGACCGAGAGAACCATTGACCGTTTCATATCCTGGAATTACTGGATCGGGAATGCCCCCTAAGAAGCTACCCGCTTTGCATACCTGCTCCAATTCGCTTAATGGGAAAAAACCAAGATCAGCTAAAATTGGATACATACAAATCGATCCGTGCCCCTTACTGATAATGCAACGATCTCGTTGTTCATCCCGAGGAGAAGTTGGATTAAAACGTAATACTCCTCCATAATATAAGGCGACAAAAATTTCAATAACTGAAAGAGACGATGCCAATCTTGTTTCCGGAGCCCTTCGATGTATCTTAAGTGTCTCACGCCACACCCATTGTGCCTTATCGCACAAATTTGTAGATTCGATTTTAGTCATGTTTTAAGATAACCCATCTGGTTGATATAGAACTACTCGACTTCCCGAGTTTTCAAACGCAAAAGGCACATGAATCAGATGCTGCAAGCGTTTACGAACTTGAGGTTGACATTCAGGCTTGACAAATAACAAAAGAAATCCTCCTCCTCCAGCCCCAAGGATTTTACCCCCAATAGCGCCAGCACTCATTGCGTCACTATAGATGTTATCAATTTCAGGAGTGGATATTTTATCTGAAAGACCGCGTTTATAAAGCCAACTTTGATGAAGAAGCTTGCCGAATTCATCAATAGATGTTGCTGGATTTTGAAGAATTTGGATTGCTTCATCAACCATAGCGGACATAGTTTTCAATTCATTTTCACGGTTCTTAAAGTTATCAATCTTAGATTTAGCAATTTCCGATGCAATTCGAGAAAAGCCCGTGAAAAACAACATAAAATGATCTTGTAGTTCCTGTAACCGATTTCTGCCCAAAATTATTGGCGCAACTTCAAATGGTGCATTATTTTTTTTGAACTCAATGCGATTAAAACCACCAAAAGCGGCAGAAATTTGATCTTGTGAGCCAACATTTTCTTTAATAATATCCTGCTCAATATAAATGGCATCATTGGCTAAAGCATCTTTTGTTACATGTTTTCCGCGCAACGCTGATAGTGCATGAATCAGGCTCACAGTAAATGAAGACGAAGATCCCAATCCTGAGCGTGCCGGTAAATCGCCATCATGATGTATTTCAAGTCCTTGCTGCAAATCAGCCCATTGTAATACCGCTCTGGCAGCAGGATGCTCAAATTCATCATAATGTTGCACTGTTTCAATACGAGAATAGACCAAACGATATTTATGTTCAAAAAAAGGGGGTAAGTAACGGCATGTAATATAACAATACTTATCAATACTAGTCGCCAATACAGCCCCTCCGTGCTCTTGGTACCAAGAGGGGTAATCGGTGCCACCACCGAAGAAAGAAACGCGATATGGGGTACGTACAATAATCATTTTAAAATCCTAATTAACTCTAAACCTACTTCCTAATTAAGTTTTGCATGCCCTTGCATCTATATAATTATTCTGCTCTAGGTAGTACCTCCTTAATTAAATATCTGGGTCTATTTTTTGTCTCTCTGAAGATAGCGCCAATATAAAGTCCAATAAAACCTAGCATGATTATCTGCATACCGCCTAATAATAAAACTGCTGACATAAGAGCTGGCCATCCAGGTACATACCAACCCATAATTTTCTGTACTAATACCACTGAGATATAACCGAGAGAAATAATCGATATTAAAAAGCCTACTAATAACATTAGTTTTAATGGAGCATCCGAAAATGAGATTAATGCCCTATCAAGCCAATAATACAATACTCTCTTGCTTAATACAGGCATCTTTGTATTATGCCTGCCGTCAAAACGCGCCTCTCTCTCGTAATGCACCTGAACTTGCTTATATCCAATCCAACTGACTAAACCTCGAATGTAAGGCTTATCTTCTTTTAATTCAAGCAAATGATCAACAACACGACGGGATAATAATTTAAAATCACCTGAATCAACAGGGAGTTCTATTTCTGAGATCGAATTGATTAACCGATAACCAAACTTTGTGATAAACATCTTAACTGGATGCTCTCCATCTCGTCTTGTTCTAGTAGTGTAAACCACTCCTACGTCAGGCTCGGCTTGCCATGCGGCAACCATTTTCGGAATAACCTCTGGTGGGTCTTGCAAATCGGAGTCCATGTAAATCACCGCATCACCTTTTGCTTGACTCATCCCAGCCATAACGCATTCAGAGACGCCAAAATTACGCGTCATATTGACAAGAACGATGTCCCCTTTGGACAATTCAGCCCGTAAAATAGCTTCGGAGTTGTCCTTTGATTGATCATTTACGAAAATTAACTCGTAAGAGCCAATAGTCTGCTCTGCAATCATTTGTAAAAAAACTGTGCGTAAACGCTTTAATAGCTCTGGCAAGACATTTTCTTCATTATAAAATGACAAAACAACCGATATTTTTACATCACAACTTTTTTTGATTGTCATCAAATCTACTCCGTCTCATTGATTTATTGCTACACATTCTATACACAAGATATAGTGCAAAAATAAGAATTATAATTTCAATGTAAAACCATGAAATTGTCCCTGCATTAACTATTTGAGAAATAGATCCCCCTGTTACAACAAGTAATAGTTGTAGTGGTAACATAAAAAGTAACAAATAACCTGCATATATTGAAAATTCAATATTAGTAAGCCCGAAAAGATAGCCCAAAGCCGCTCCAGGAGCAACAGGGTTTAACTGTACCGATGCAACAAACTTCCATCCATGCTTTTTTGTACTTTCGAGAAACCAATCTGTTCTAGGATAACGCTTGATTAAAAATTTATAGATTGTATTCTTCAAGAAAATCCTTGATAGTCCAAACGTGCAACAAGAAGACACAAAAGCGGCTAAGGTTGAAATAGCCAATCCCATCCAATTCCCCCAAAGTAAACCAGCAATCACGGCCATGGGTGAGCAGGGAATTAAACAGACGGCAAATAAGATATGAAAAAAAATAAATAACAGAGGTGAAAATAAAGGATGAAGAATCAAATACTGTTGTACCCATTCATAACTTCCTGTCATAGTTCACCATTCATTCCTAATAATTTAATAAAGATTGTACACACTGAAGCAATGAATTATATACAGGAACGTCAGAATAAGTTTGCACATCGCTCTTATTAGACATTGGCGCAAGAACCAATATTGGCTTTGCTCCTGCGGCTTTTGCTGCTTGAATATCTGAAAGCTTATCCCCAACAAAATGGACCATTTCTAAGTCACAACCTAACCGACTAGCTAGGGTATGTAACATACCTGGTTTAGGTTTGCGACAAAAACAATCATCGTCAGGTAAGTGAGGGCAATATTCGATTGCATCAATTTCACCACCTGCAGCGCGCAAATGATAAATCATTTTTGCATGAATTGCACTAAGTTCTTCTTCACTGTAATAACCACGCGCCAAACCCGATTGATTGGTAGCAATTCCTATCCTGTAGCCAACGCGTGTTAAGCGAGCAATAGCTTCTAAACTCCCTGGCAGAAAATGAAATTCATCAACTGATTTGATGTAATGAGGTGAATCTTGATTAATAACACCATCTCTATCCAATAAAATTACCTTAGTCATGAATTGTAAAAACCTTGTATTGTAAACATTCTCTAATCAATAAGCTGAGGAGTTGCTGTTCGTTGTTTCGCTAAAAAATCTTGATATGTTTTACTTATTCCATGACGAAGACTAGTGCGTGCGTTCCAACCTAAGTTTCTCATTTGTTCTACATCTAAGATCTTACATGGTGTTCCATCTGGCTTGGATGTGTCAAACACGATTTCCCCCTGAAAACCAACAACATCCATGACGGTCTCTGCTAATTCTCGAATGGTTACACCCTCGCCAAACCCAATGTTAAAAGTGCCATTTGCAATATTCTGCTCCATTAAAAATATACATGCATCAGCAAGGTCATCAACAAAAAGAAACTCGCGTATAGGAGTACCAGATCCCCAAACGACTAACTGTTTGTCGCCGCGCAGCTTTGCTTCATGGACTTTACGAATAAGAGCAGGGAGTACGTGGCTATTATTCAAATCATAATTATCATTGGGACCATACAAGCTAGTAGGCATAGCAACAGCATAGTGTGTACCATATTGTCGGTTATAACTCTCACACATTTTTATGCCAGCAATTTTGGCAATAGCATAGGGTTCATTCGTTTCTTCTAAAGGACCAGATAGTAAGTGCTCTTCGCGCATAGGTTGAGGACAATTTCTTGGATAAATACAACTTGCACCAAGACATAGTAACCGTTGAGTGCCCGCTCTCCAAGCCGCATCTATAATGTTTGCTTGAATCATCAAATTTTGATAAATGAATTCTGCACGATAAGTATTATTTGCATGAATACCACCCACTTTGGCAGCTGCGATAAAAATGTAATCTGGCTTTTCATAAGAAAGGAACTTGATTACCTCTGATTGATTGGTAAGATCAAGTTCGCTACGACTATGCATTAGCAAATTGTTATAGCCTGCTTGTTGTAATCTTCGTACAAGAGCCGATCCCACCATTCCAAGGTGCCCAGCAATATATATCTTTGAGTTTTTCACTTCCATATCCCCTCTGAAATCGTAAAAGTTCAAATTATCAAACCCATTCAGTTTTGTGGCTTTGTTTAATACTTAAGCCGAACAACGAAGTCCAGACTCAAATTTACCGGGAATCTTAAACTGCGGGCAGATTTTGATCAAATTTCCTTCTGTATACGCTAAACCAAGTGTGTAATCACCATCAATTTTTGACACATCAACAATAGAGGTATAGCCGGAACCATCGAGCAATGGCTTTTTGAAGTGTTGTCCAACATCAGGTCTAGTTGTCTGTCTAGTTTTAATAAAAATATTTTTTCCTGCACTATCACTTAATACTAAAAGAACTGACTCAGGTATCTCACCTTTTTGTTCAACCGATTTAGCTAACCAACCGCGTATTTTAAGTATTTTGTTTGTAGAAAATGGTTCAGAACCAGGCCTATCATTAATTTCATCAATAAAACCTTCACATCGTTCTGCCATCGAAACTTGTCGATCGCCCACATCATTTAGGGGGCTATCAAATCGAAAAATGCCTGGGATCTTAAACTGAGGGCAAATTTTAATACTATCGCCTTCTGCATAAGCTAAACCCAATGTGTAGTTCCCTTCTAACCCTGAAACATCAGTAATAGAAATATAACCAGAGGCACCAAGTAATTTCTTTTGGAAATGTTCCCCTACATCCGGTCGAGGCATTAGCCTCGTTTTAATAAATGTATTTTTTCCTTTACTATCTGTCAATACTAAAAGAACTGAGCCCGGTAATTCAGCTTTCGGTTCAATCGATTTGGCTAGCCATCCTTGTACCTTAAATAATTTATCTGCTGCAAATGATGAGGAAATAGGTATGTTGTTGACTTCATCAATTGCACCTATACATTGCTCTGCAACAGTTATCTTTTGAATATTAGATTTATCTATAACACTATCGTAGTGATTTTTAACATTATCTAAGGACGTTAGATATTGTTTTGAGGTTAAATTATTTTCTGCAATCAAATTATTAATCGTCTTAAATTGAAGGGATGCTGATTGTGCACAAAAAAATGTTAGCACATCACAATTTATTCTCATCTTAACAACTTTGTTTAAAATAGAATCCTGTGCCAATTTCAAATCCTTAGGTTCAAAATGAGCAGTTAGTACATCAGTATTTTTAATAATTAAAGGATTGAGGAGAAATCCAGTAGCTGCCATTCTAGAAATAAACTTAAATTTCTGGATCGAGCCATCTTCTAATAAGAAATCTATTGAGTAGAAAGGTGGCTTGTACATTAGGGCCATTAATTTTGATAATAAAGGAAGCTCAAGATTAACTTTTATCCAAATAGGAGCCGTTGGATTTGCATTTTCAGGAACATTGACACATTGCCCAATTTTATAATTTTTTTTCAAAATTGGTTCCATAGTAAGGGGCTTGGTATTATTAATACGTTGCAAAATAAGGTTGCCCGCTTCACTACCTATAGGTACATAGCGATGCAATATTTCTAATTGAGCTAGAGAATCATCCTGAGCCACAAGCCTATTATTAATAGTTTGTAGATTAAATAATAAATAGGCAGGTGCACGCTTATCATCTGCAAAAAACTTTGCTTCTGTGTTCATAATCCAAGAATTCCATGAAGCAAAAGAGATCGTTGCTGGAGTTGGTACGTATTTCAGCTTATTATAAAAAATGGACGCTGGGGATATTCCGAAATAACTTATTGACTTATCTTTAACCAGTTTCTTTGTCTGTGGTAATTGCATCTCGGCAATATTTTTTTTCAATTCGTTCCTTAAACTTTGACGATACCTATCAATATCAAGCACAGCAAAGAAATTTTTTTCCATCCTTTTGTAAGTACCTCGAATTAGCTGATCTATATGAGTAAAATTATACACAGTATTTAGACCAATTAAACTGGCAGTACTAACTAATAGTGCAATGAGCTTATTAGGTAATGCATAACTATCTTTTTTGTTTGATTCAAGATCGACTGATTTTCCAGTAAAAATAATCCACAGTGTTGAAAGCATGGCATATTGCAAGAAAAGCATAATATGTCCATCAGCCCGAACATAACCATGTTTCCACACGATAAAAAGAATAAACGATTCTACTAGAGCTAGAAGCACTTGTTTTATACTTTTCGCTCTATTCGCATTGATGTAACAGTGTTTTAGACTATTCAGCAAAATAGCAAGACCACTGCCTAATAATGTGATCACACCTAAGAACCTAATAAAATTGGATTCATAAAGGGTCATTGCCTCATTATAGCCACTTGAAAACAATAGCATGGCATACACAAAATCAATGAAATTAGAACTAGTTTGACCAAAAGAAAACCAAAAGACTAAGACACAAAAACAAAAAAATGTTGTAATAAAAAACGCCGTCAGCCATCGCTTATAAAAAAGATGGCTCAGTGCTGAAGTAATAATAATAGAGAGCACTATGAAAAAACAGGTTCCCTTAGCTAAAGACAGTAAAGCTAAGGTCAATACTGGCAAAAGTAAGTTTTGCCATTTAATTGTGAAAAATAATCGCTGAAGTAGTAAAAACAGCATGAAATACAACATTGTATCAATTATCGCAGTAAAAACAGCAGCAATTGTTAAGAAAACTATCTTCTTAGCGATAGACAGATTGCTTGTAGCAGTCACCAGTAAAAATATAAAATAAGCAGTTAACAATATATTGAGTATTAGTTTGGTTTGGTCAAAAAAACCAGCATAAGTTACAGGATAATTTAAAAAGCCAGTAGGTCCAACATTTTGAATAATGTCCTTTCCAAACAAAAAACCATGTAGAGTCCAATAATCAATGGCGGCCTGAGATCCTAGATCATGCGAGTCAAAAGTTGGGAAAAACTCCGGAATCTGAAAAATGGCCAAAAATAACAGGGTCATAATGGCCAATGTCTCTATTCTTTTTTTAAATATGTTCATAGTACTCCGTGTCTTCTCGCATTTCCCTCTCCTCTACGAGTTTGGAAAGAAATATTTGGAAAATCAATCTTATCACGCAATGAGGTCATAGGATATTCATAATATCTATAAAATAGCGCTGAAATTGATATTGTCAGCCCCCAATAGAGAAAATATTTCGCTAAATCTTCATGGCTTCCGAAATGAAATGGATAAATCCACCCCATAAATCCGGGAATAAAATTTATAAGAATTAAAGAAAAATGGATTAAATACATAGAATAAGAAATCTTACTGATGAAAACGATTATACTTTTTATCGGAGATGGACTAGCATTCCAAACAGATAATTTAGGCAAAAGTAATAAAACGCTTATGGGGGTTAAAGCCAATAAGATATAGTTATAAAAAACTTCTTGAGGCACTGCGGTAGTAATAGTAGGTAAACCCCATAAGATCATAATCACGCCAATGACAAAAGATTTATTTGCCCAGATAGTCCATGATCTTTCATGATAACGATTCAAATAGGCACCCAAAATCCCATACATTAGGCTGTCTAATCGTGAAAAAACTTCTTTCCTTATATTGACATCCCACCAGTAGTAATCAAAATTCGTTATATGGATTGCTTGAAACACTCTAAAAAACGTAGAAAACAGAATAACAACAAAAATCCAAGACAAGATTATTTTTTTATACTCTAACCTTTTTATTTTCATTAAAAAAAATAGAAGAAGAGGGGTCGTGAGATAAAACCATTCTTCAACAGATAAACTCCAGGCTTCTAGAAATAGATTGGGATGAGGATAGAAAAGATTTTGGATGAAAAAAATAAACTTGAGGATTGTCTCTTTATCCAAAGAGTTGTAGTTCAGTATTACTATCCACATTAATACCATAAAATAATTGGGTAATGTCCTAAACCAACGTCTTATCCAAAACTCAAAAAGAGAGCGTATATCAAAAAAACCATTGGTAACAATTCTCAATAAAATATGCCCAATAAGAAATCCACTGAGGACAAAAAATATCGTCACGCCATCGATTGGGATAGCAAATTTATACAACTGGCTCAGGAAAAAACTATTGCCTTTTAGGATCTCGCCATGAGAATAAACTACAGTGAATATAGCTAATGCTCGCAATACATCTAAACCAAAAACGCGATGCCCAACCATAAATTATCCTTAAAATCGCAGACCCTTAATTTTTGTTTACATCCCTCGACTTGCTCAAGGGATGTAAAAATAAATTTAATACGTTGACCTGGTGGCTGTGCCACCATAGCTATAGATTAATATTTTTCAGCTTGCTTTTGTTTTACTAATTCTAGCAAGTATGCACCATAATTGTTTTTACTTAACTTCAAACCGATTTCTTCGAGTGCATCAAGGCTTATCCAATTGTTTTTATAAGCAATTTCCTCTAAACATGCGATTTTTAAGCCTTGTCTATGCTCAATAGTTTGAACAAATAAACATGCTTCTAAAAGGCTTTCGTGCGTTCCAGTATCTAACCAGGCAAATCCTCGTCCAAGGAGCTCAACATTAAGGTTTGCACATTCAAGATAGTGTTGATTGATACATGATATTTCCAACTCTCCGCGGTAAGAAGGTCGTACTTGCTTTGCAATATCAACTACTTGGTTATCGTAAAAATAAAGTCCTGTAACTGCATAATTTGATTTTGGTTTAGCAGGTTTTTCTTCTATTGATATTGCTTTCATGTGTTCATCAAAAGCAACTACGCCAAAACGGCTGGGATCTTTGACTGGATAGCCAAAAACTGTAGCCCCAGTTTTACGTGCGGCAACTTCTTGCAGTTTTTTGGTAAATCCTTGACCATAAAATATATTATCCCCTAGTACTAGACAAACATTATCTTGGCCTATAAATTCCTCACCAATAATAAAAGCTTGTGCTAGACCGTCTGGATGCGGTTGCATCGCATATTGTAGTTTTATTCCAAACTGCTCACCGTTACCTAATAAGCGTTGGTAAGATGGATAATCTTCTGGCGTAGTAATCATAAGGATGTCGCGAATACCCGCTAGCATTAATACAGATAAGGGGTAATAAATCATAGGCTTATCATAAATAGGCAATAAATGTTTTGAGATACCTTGAGTTATGGGATAAAGGCGAGTACCCGAGCCACCGGCTAGAATTATTCCTTTCATGCTGGTAATTCCTTATCTGTTATTCTTAATTGTTTTTGTTGTAATGTTTTATTTAAAGTATTTTTACACCAAGTTTGGTGATTCAAATACCATTGTACTGTTTTGCGCATCCCAGTCTCAAAAGTCTCTTCAGGCGCCCATCCTAATTCATCTTGAATTTTTGCGGCATCAATCGCATAGCGAAGATCATGACCTGGTCTATCCGTAACATAGGTGATTAAATCTTTATAAGAAGAGATATGTTGTGGCTTTTTAGGAGCTAATTCTTCTAACAAATCACAAATCGTGTGAACCACTTCAATATTTTGTTTTTCGTTATGGCCACCAATATTATAGGTAGAGCCTACTGCTCCATTTTTCAAAACACGATAAAGAGCGCGAACATGATCATCGACATACAACCAATCACGAATTTGCGTTCCGTTACCATAGACGGGAAGTTTTTTTCCCTCTAGGGCATTGAGAATGATGACTGGAATTAATTTCTCAGGGTGCTGATAAGAACCGTAATTATTAGAACAATTGGTTATTAATGTAGGTAATCCATAGGTCCTATGCCATGCTCTTACTAAATGATCGGAACTGGCTTTACTTGCTGAATAAGGTGAGCTTGGCGCATAAGGAGTGGTCTCAGTAAAAAACTCATTAGTATTTTCCAGATCACCAAACACCTCATCCGTAGAAATATGATGGAAGCGAAATAATTGACGTTGAGATGTCGGTAGTGATTGCCAATAACCCCTTGCTGCCTCAAGTAAATTGTAAGTACCAACAATATTAGTTTGAATAAACTCAGCTGGACCATCAATCGATCGGTCTACATGACTTTCTGCCGCTAAATGCATTACGGCATCGGGCTGAAAGGTAGAAAATACATGATTGAGTTGATCACGAGAACGAATATCTATTTGTTGAAAAATATGACGAGGGTTATGAATAATACTCTCAAGTGATTCTAAATTCCCCGCATAAGTTAATTTATCTATATTGATAACCGTATCATCAGTGTTACCAATAAGATATCTCACCATTGCTGACCCAATAAACCCCGCACCACCAGTGATTAGAATTTTCATATAAAATACACCCTGTAAAACTTCCGTAGTACCGTAATAAAATCCATCATTATGCTTTACGAGCGCGCAAGAAGCGGAAGAACTCGACTCCTTCACGTAAACGTCTTTTCATCATATCCCAACTTACCAGCATTTCTTTTACAATTTCCCAAATTTTTGAGGGACGGAAATAGAATTGTTTGTAAAAATTTTCAAGCTGACGATGGATCTCTTCACGTGGTAAATGAGGATAACCAATGGTCGCCAATTGTATGCCTGCTGAATTAACCAAATTGAGATTATGGTTTTCATCTAACCACCCATTTTCAACGGCTTGCTTATATAAGGTTGTTCCTGGATAAGGAGCAGCAAGAGACACTTGAATGGTATGAGGATTAATCTCTTTAGCATATTGAATCGTTTTTGCTATTGTTTCTTGAGTCTCTCCAGGTAGTCCGAGAATAAAGGTACCATGTACTTTAATGCCGAGTTTACGACAATCCTCACTAAAGCGTTGAGCAATATCGGTACGCAAGCCTTTTTTAATGTTCAATAAGATCTGATTATCGCCTGATTCATAACCCACTAACAGCAAACGTAAACCATTTTCCTTCATGATCTTTAACGTTGAATAGGGAACATTCGCTTTCGCATTACAAGACCAAGTAACGCCTAATTTGCCAAGGCCTCGTGCAATTTCCTCAACGCGAGGCTTGAAATCCGTAAAGGTATCATCATCAAACATAATTTCTTTTACTTCAGGCATATTGTCCCGAATCCATTTGACCTCTTCCAGAACATTCTCCACTGAACGCACACGATAACGATGCCCACCAACTGTCTGTGGCCATAAACAAAAGGTACACTTTGAACGACAACCACGTCCCGTATAAAGAGATACATAGGGATGCTTCAAATAGCCAATAAAGTAATTGTTAATATTGAGATCGCGCTTATATATTGGAGCAACAAAGGGTAATTCATCCATATTCTCTAGCGGAGGGCGATCATCGTTGTGTTTAATTGAGCCATCTGGTAAACGATAGCTTAAACCTAAAATTTCTGAGAACTCCTTGCCATCGGCGATATCCTTACAAGTCAAGTCGAATTCTTCGCGACAGACGAAATCGATAACATTATTCGATGACAGAGAATTATGAGGATCAACTGCAACCTTCGCGCCAATCATACCAACCAATATAGAAGGTTTCTTTTCTTTCAACTGCTGAGCGAAAAGAGTATCCGTTGGAAATGAGGGGGTACTGGTATGGATTATGATGAGGTCATAACCTTGTGCAATCTCTAAAGTTTCGGTTACAGATACATTGTCTGCAGGGGCGTCAAGCACTCGACTATCTGGTATCAAGGCCGCAGGTTGCACCAGCCACGTTGGGTACCAAAATGAGCGAATTTCACGCTTCGCTTGATATCGAGATCCTGCACCTCCATCAAATCCATCGTATGATGGGGCTTGCAAAAACAATGTTTTCATCAGAACGCACTCCAGCAACCTGTGTTAAATTTGGTAATTTAAAAGAATACAAAATGAGATAATTTTACTTGTATGATATTTCAGGATATTCCAAATTTTTGGTCATTCCTATCAAGTACAAACAACTAACCTACCATCCTTTTTTATCTTAAAATAACAACCTCTCCAATATACTGTACTTGTAGAAAAAACGTATAACCAAAGCATGAAACTAATGCAATCATTTAGTGGTGATAGCCAAAACCATTTCTTTGCACTAGGATCATTCAAGTATTTGACACTGATTATCCAGCTCTTTACTAATTTCGCTATCCAAACAAAGCAAAATACAATCACCCCTAATATTGAGGTATGATTTATAAGCAAAAATAGCATACTAAGAGCAGCACCATAAGTAAATAGAAGACTAAAATAAGACCAGGGGTTATAGGTTAATATTCCCCTATCTCTACGAATTTTACCACGAATAATACATAGCAAAGTTTGATGTTCCACCACATGATCAACAACATAATTCGCCAGAATTACTTTATAGCCCATGTGGGTTACTTGTTTTCCTAATAACAAATCCTCTGCGACATAATCTGCAACACGCTGTATACCGCCAATTGCATTTAATGCTGTTTCGCGAATTAATACACTGCAACCTAAGGTCCACTTGATTTGATCTAATTGCTTAGCGCAAAAAACCCCAGGCATATATTCTGTTGCATCAACAACTGCTCCAATTTTTGAGCGCCAAGTTTTTGCTAAAGAACGATAAGGGCAAGTAACAATACCCACCTGCTCATCCTGCATGAACTGTATTGTTTCACTTAAGTAAGTTGGTCCAACACGAATATCACTATCAGAAATAAGTAAAAAGGGATGCTTAGCAACCTTTTGCATTGCTATTAAATTGCTTATTTTAGGATTTATACCCAGTGATGTATTACAAATAACCAGTTGAATATCTACTTGTGGGAAATCGGCAATAATTTTATTAATTACCTGAATGATAGGATCGCCTGTGTCTTTTACCCCAAAAATAATCTGATACTCAGGGTAATCTTGCTGACAAAAAGAAGCAAAATTGGCATAAGCCATGGACTCCATACCACACACCGGTTTTAGAATGCTAATGGGTGGACGAAAATCTGCGTTATGTTGGCGCGGCAATGCAAAAAAACGGGATGCAGAATATATGGCAAAGATATAATAAGCGATTGATGCAATAGAGAGAAAAAGAAGTACATAAAACATAATATTGGGTACCTTATTTTAGCTATTTATGTAATGGCTCACTTTATAAGCCTGTCATTTAAAATAATTAAAACCCTCATCATCTTTTGTTTGTCTTTAGCTCTGCATCGGACAAAAATAAAAAAACTGTATTTCGCCATGCCTACGTCCTGCGGCTTATCCGCAGGATCCAGTCCTGATGTTGCTTTCTGGACGCCGCGGACAAGCCGCGGAACGTAGGCTAGGCATATTTGATTTTTGTCTTGCGCAGAGTGTCTTTACTTTCATCATCAAAAAAACACTTTTGCTCAGAGCAGCTTAACGAAATCAGGTCGAGTTTTCAACCTGTTACTGGAGTAGAAGGTAGACAGTTTTTTTTAGATAGATTATGCTTGAGCTTTGCTATTCTAGGGAACTAAGTCTTTTGTATTAAAGGAATATACTTCTGTTTAATCAACTGTTAGTACAACATAAAATATTTTTGCACAAAGAGTAAGCGCCTAAATGAGCCAGTCGTGTATAAAAAAAACACCAGTCCATTTTCCTATAGACATCGTTTATGCATGGGCCGATGGTAACGATCCTCAATATCAAAAATTACTAGCGCAAGTGAGTCATAAAGACATGCATTATGGTCGATTTGCAGAGAGTAATGAGTTGTTCTATTCCTTATATTCTGTTTATAAATTTGCCCCCTGGATCCGTAAAATTTTTATCATCGTTGCTGATTATCAAAATCCAAATTTACATAATTTACCTTCTTCTCTAGTCAATAAAATTACTTTAGTACGACAGCACGAGATCATGCCCGCCAGTGCTTTACCCACTTTTAATAGCATGGCCATAGAAACGGTATTACACTTAATTCCAGATTTATCAGAACATTTTATTTATTTTAATGATGACACCATGTTAGGCAATCATGTCCAACCGACCGATTTTTTCAGCCCTAATGGTGAAGGATATTTCTTTAAAAAATGGTTGCCTCGCATGTTCTTTCAACCAATTCGTCTTTTATGGCCAGAATTTAATTATTTGCATCAATCGATAACTCTGCATAGACAAATGGTAAAAAAGAAAAACAAGAGTACTGTGTTTTGGCATGGACTCCATCATTGTCAGCCTTGTAGAAAAAGTATTTTTGAGATGCTTTGGCAACATCCCGAAGCCAAGGCTATTTTAAATACCACATTGCACTCACAGCTACGAGCCAATAATAACATTCAGCCTACTGCTTTAATGCATTTAACTGGACTAGAATCAGGACTTATGCAAGCAAGGAAAATGCCTATATCTAGTCATCTTTTTATAAAACTCCATCATTATAATATGTTTTTTCATATACAGCTGTTATTACTCAAGAAGTTCAAACCACAATTTCTTTGTTTTAATAGTGAATTAAAGAAACCTAGTGTACTTGAAAAACAAATGAACAAAGCACTTCTGGCTTATTTTAAAATTAATGTAGATGAAGTAAATAAAGTTAGTTATCAACATGACTGAACGAAACAAGAAACAACTTAATGTTTGCTTTGTCTCTCCCCATCCAGATGATATTGAGCTCTATTGTGGTGGAGTTCTGCTTGATCATGCAAAAAGAAATCATCGCTTGTCCGTGATTATGATGACCTATGGCGGCAAAGGAACAATAAATCCTTTCCTGCGCGGGGAACCTTTAGAAAAAATACGAGAGCAAGAAGCGAGAGCTCGCTATAATTTACTGAATAACTTGGAGTTTATTTTTGCTGGTTTTAAAGACACAGAAGTACTATGTGACAAGAGCTCTATCGCAAAGCTGACAACCATACTCAAAGCAATTAATCCAGATATTATCTATTTACCTGAATTTAACTCCCAATTATCGGAGCGACAGCACAACGATCATATCCATAGCGGTAAAATCGTTCTCGCAGCCAGCAAGGAATTGACTAAGCCAGTGACCATGAGATGCTATCATTCAACATCCATCAATAAATTAATTAACATTGATGAATATTATGAGCAGAATAACGAAGCAATTAAATTTTATAAAAGCCAAAAGGGATTCCCTATCTGGCCATTTTTATCATCCTTAACGCGCTTTAATTATCATTATAATAAGAAACGCCGCCGGTGGGGAAAAGATATTGGTGCGGCACATGCTGAAGGATTTAGAGAGTTAGAATTGGAGTTGGAATAACAATGCAACAAATGGATTTAGACTCTGTAGAATCAACAACAAATCAATATAACCAACAGATTCCAGTAGATATTATCATCCCATTTTATAAGCATGCGGAGCTTGTCGCTCCATTATTCAATGCCCTCAGTTCACTCGCACCAGAATTAACAAAAATGCATACACGGCTAATCTTAATTAACGACTCACCAACAGATGCGCTATTAAAGGAAGCTTTAGAGCAAGCCTGTTTGCAATGTAAAAAATATAGCATTCCTTTTCAAATGCTCATCAATGATGAAAATTTAGGTTTCTTGCGTTCAACAAATCGTGGATTGCAGCTTGCGGCTCTTTCTGGTCATGATGTTATTCTTTTAAATTCGGATACGCTACCAACTGTTGGCTCTCTAATAGAACTGCAACGAGTCGCTTATATTGATGAAAAAATTGGATTTGTAAGTCCCAGGTCCAACAATGCAGTGCATTGTTCTTTCCCCACCCAGACTATCTATAGTCTTATGGATTTTGCTCCAGCTTATGAGGGCTTTAGAAAATTGCACGCGTGTTTACCCGAAATAACCTATGCTCCTACGGTAGTAGGCTTTTGTTTGTATATTAAAGCTATAGTTTTACAAAAAATCAGCTTTCTGGATGAAGTATATGGGCATGGATACTATGAAGAATATGATTATGTATATAGGGGAAGACATGTTGGGTACAAAGCAGCGTTAGCTAATCATGCTTACGTATATCATAAAGGATCGGTATCTATATCCTCCCTACCCAATGCGAAGAAAACGCTACTCAGAAAAAATAGACGCATCTTTATTAGACGTTACCCTGAATATGATTCAGAGATGAAGAATTATCTATCCAGTCATTATTATAAGACTGAACGTCTCCTGCATGGTTTGCTAAAAGATGTTCAAGGAAGAATCGGCATAGTATTTGATTTAACTCGTTTAAGTTTCTTATATGGTAACAGAGCAAAAACAACCAAATTGATCTTAGAAAAACTAGCAGAACACTGGCATAAGCATTTTATTTTTTTCATTAAATGCTCCAGAAAAACATGGTTACTTCATCAATTATATAAGTTAAATCATGTTCATTTTTTTTCAGCAAAGCATATTCACACTTGTGCTATATCCTGTAGGATTATCGATAATTCTCTGTCCCATAATGAATTGAAGCGCATGTCTAATCTGGCTGCGCATAATGTATATTTTATACTGAACAACAACGAGAAAAATGGCATAAAAAGTGAGAGGCAAAAACGTCGCTGGCATTTTGTATCCCACTATGTCCAGAGCATCGAAATCCCTTGTGAACCATTAAATGATGAAGAAATAGCCAACCTTTTTTTTGAATTAATTAATCATCCTGATTTAATTGCTAATAATATTGTATTGCGTAAGGAGCAACTTGCTTTGCTGCGATAAATACAGAATTAATGCATTACTGCTGGGCCCTTTTGTTGGGCTTTGCTATCGCTCAGCGCCAACTTAAGGGATTAACCCTCGATCACTTATTTGTAGCCTGATTGCTTGCAACCAGGGAGGGTGAGACTCAAGGAGTGATCCCTATGATGCTCTCTTATTATCTTTTGCATTCTCTTTAGAAAGAACAATACCGCCGCCTAATGCCTTATAAAGATTAATCTTAGCGACTTGAAGCAGCATGATATTTTGTAGATATGAATTTTCCAGCTTATTTAATTCTTGCTCTGCAAGTAATACAGCGCCAAAATCGGCAGCACCTTTCTCATAACTATTCTTAAATAGCCTTAAAACAAGTTGCTTTTCATTTACTGCTTGGCGTAAATGCTTTTCACTCGCACTGTAATGTTTGCAATAACTATATTGCTCTTCTACTTCGTGCAATGCACTCATAACAGTAAGTTGATATTGTAATAGCGCAAGAATTTTTTCCCGTTTTCGTACATCAATAACACGATATGAAGCCAAATTAAATATGGATGCATCAAAAGTTCCAAATAGAGTAGATGCAGGATTTTTAATAGCAAAAAGATTGCTTGCCAAAGTTTGTGTTTGCCAACCTAATAACCAACCTATGTTGATTTGTGGGAATAAATTCGCTATGGCAACTTTTATGTTGGCATGAGCTAGGGCGACTCTTTGTTCAGCAGCAATAATATCAGGTCTACGGCGTAAGAGATCTGATGGGACTCCTAAGTTAATAGTCTGAGTTATTCGAGGAATTGGCTTAACGGGTAATAATGTTTTTGCCAGAACGCCAGGATTATTACCCGTTAACAATTCAATTTTGTGTAAAACTGCAGTGATTACTGCCTTATTTTGTTCTACTTCAGCCAGTTGCGCCTCTATTAGTGAGTTCTGCTGCGCGATATCAATATATTTTGTATTTCCGGCTTTATATCTCGATTTTACAAACTGCAAAATCTGTTTATCTCCCTCTAAATTGCGAGAAAGTATAGAATTTTTTGCCTGTGCTGCACGCAACTCTAGATAAGATCCTGCAATTTCTGCATATAAATTCATTACAGTAAAATTACGATCTGCCTCGCTCGCATTCACATTGGCTTGTGCACGTTTTTTGTTTTGCCTTAGTCTTCCAAACAGATCGGGCTCTATAGATGTAGTTAAGGCAATCAATTGATTTATTGTAACCCCTGTCCCAGAGGGTGGTAATCCAGCAATATTGACTATGGGAAAAAATTGCCCCACAGCCACCGCATATTCTGCTTGGGCGGTCTTTATCCTTTCTTGAGCGACTTGTAAATTTAGATTATACACCGAATGTTGTTCAATAAGGCTATTCAAGATGGGATCATGGAAATTACGCCACCACGCCTCCTCATTACTGACAACAGGTTTACGATCATGTTCTCCACCCTCACTCCAATTTGGAGGAACAGATGCTGTAGGCGGAACATATTTGGGGCCAAAAGAACACCCCGTTAATGCCATCGATATACCTAATATGCTATAAGAAATATAATGTTTCATTAAGTCACTAGCTTGTTTTAATCAAAATATGGGCATCAAATTGTTGACCTGCTGCTAAATCAGGATAATCATCCCTATTAAACGAATATAAAGCCTCTTGTACGCGTGCATTAAGACGCTCCTGCGTAATAATATATCGATCTAACTGAATAAACTTCAGTGGTATCTTTAATTGTTCGTTATCATTGCTCGTTAAATAAGCACTTGCTGTGGCATTAAAATTTACGGCATCGCGCTCATCGATAGAAACACGAACCATCACTTTTTTAGCGTCTCCTAAATAAATGATTTGGTGTGTTCCACCAACAAACTCATCAACGTGAGCATTGATTTGCAAAATAACACCGTCTTTAGGAGCAACTACAATAAATTGCTTAAGAAACGTTTCAGCATTTTTCAGAGTAGCCCTTGCCACCTCCAAATTATGTTGCGATTGCTCTATCTGCATTTTCATCATCTTTACTTCATGAGTTTTGTCTTTTAACTCTGCCTGACTAACCGCTCGTTTATCTATGCTTTTAAGTCTCTCTAATTGAACATTAGCATGCTCTAAATTTTTCGTTTGGATGATAAGATTATTTTCGGCTTGTTTCAGAGCAATTCTATTGACGAGTACCCCATGTTTCGCAGATGCTCCATCAAGCTCAATTAAGGGCTGCCCTTTTTTTACCACTTGACCAACGGTTACCTTTATTTTTTTTACAACACCGCCTTGTAGCGTTGGAACACGAATTATATCAGCTAAAGAATCAACTAGAGCTGAAGCGACAATCTCTTTATCTTCAACGATTGGTGCTGTTTGGTTTTGGGGAATAGGGGCTTTATTATTAAAAAACAAGAAAAAAAATAATCCACTAATCGAAAGCAATACAACGCTGTAACTAATAATTCTTTTCCTCATGCAGTTTCCTTTCTATAGGTAATTCGATAATCATTGAGCCCTTTGAATTCGTATATTTTATCCGCTTGTTTGGTAATGCGATGATCATGTGTTGAAATTAAAAAAGAACATCCTTTAGTCTCAGCATATTCTTGTATCAGGGAAAACACTAAATCGGTACTATCATGATCTAAATTACTAGTGGGTTCATCACAAATAATTAAACGAGGCGCACGGATCAAAGCTCGTCCCATTGCTACTCTTTGCTTCTGCCCTCCGGAAAGATTATCTAATTTCGAATAAATATGAATTTCCAACCCTAAACGAATCATCAGCTGCCTTGCTTGCTTATATGCCTCTTCTGGAGATACTCCATCAATTAATAACGGTAAAGCCAAGTTTTCAAGTGCTGAAAGAGCGGGGAATAAATGAAGGTGTTGAAATAGAAAGCTGATGTTAGATGCACGGAAGGCCACCTTTTTTTTAAGTGGCATGCTGTATAAATCATCCCCACATACCTCACAAGAACCTTTATCAGGATCCAAAATTCCTCCGGTGATCATCAGCAATGTTGTCTTGCCACATCCTGATGCCCCCATTAACATTCCTATTTCACCTTGATTCAGCATTAATGAGAAATTATCCAATACAGTCACTGTAGAAATGCCTGCTCTATAAATTTTTGTAACGCCAGTACAGCGTAAAGTAGGGACTTCATCATTCCTTGCTAATCCGAATCGCGACATAATTCTACCGTATCCAAACGAATAACTTTCAAAATACCAAAATAAGAGGCAAAAGCAACAACTAGCGCAGTACCTGCAGCCCCCAATAAAACGATTTGCCATGTGAGATGAAAGGCGATTACTGTATCATAAAAAATAAGTCCAAATAAGATCGTAAGCAATAATCCTATCAGATAGCCAAATCCCCCCGTCACTCCTGCTTGAAACAATACCATTTTCATTAAAAGAGAATTGGGAAGCCCTAGCATTTTCAGCATGCCAAACTGGTGTAAGTGAGTGATGACAAAATTATTGAAAATTTGCCACATCATGACAAGACCAATAGTGAATCCTATAACGGCAATTGAGACGAAGCCCATAACAATCGGTGTTTGGTCACGGAAATATTTATTAGAGCGATCGGCAAATTGCGATGGCGTTAAAGCCAGATATTTTGTGATCTTCTGGATTTCATTGGCAACTTGATTTATATCATAAGACGGCTTTACCTTAACCAAAATAAAAGAAGAGAGAGATAATACACCAGGAATATGAGAACTTAACATATAGGCTTTGGGCTCAGTCATATAAGTGCGCACAGGGGTAGTAATTCCGGCTACGTTCCAAGTAAAGCGCCCAACGAGTAATTTATCACCCATCTGAATAGTTTTTTTACTTTCCGTTTCCATTTGCTTTAGGCTATAGCCATCAACGAGAACAGCATTTGCATGTTGAATAGCAGAACGCTCTCCACTGAGCATGGTCTTAGGTAAACCGATTAATGATTTGGGATCGACACCGATAAAATCCCAATTTCGTTGCTTTTTCGTTTGAAGATGCTTTATTGGATACCAGGTGCGATATAATGGCACAGCCCAAAGCACCCCTGGTACACTGCGCACACGATAAATATCTGTTGCTTTGAAAAAGGTTGGTTGATCAAATGAAAAAGAGCCCCCCCCCATAACCCACAAATCAGGCTCTGTAATCGCACGAATAGGGGCAACAAGGCGATCAGTGACTCCTTGGTAAACACTGGGTTGTTGCATGATAATAAACGCAGAAAATGTAGCGCCGATGACCATTCCTATGAAGCGCTTCTTGCTATTAACAAGCATTTTAAAAGCGACTAAGAACAAATTAGCGTGTTTTGTATCAATTAGACGTTTGCAGAGCTTGCTCGCTAACTCTTTTAACTTAGTTCCATTCAACTGCATAGAATATATACTCAATTTAACCCTGTATTTAATGGTTGAAACAACATAACCATTTTTTATCCTGAAAACCTCAATTATAACTAAAAAGAGAATGATTAACCGCAGCCAATATCGCTTCCTTTACTGCATTAATAGCCAATTGTACACCAACTACTGCGTTACTATAAGCTATTGTTTTTAGCGATTGAAGTTTTTTCAGAATAAGGCAGTGATATATGAGTTCTATAATCTGCTATACTTTCATCTTTTTTGCAAGTTCTCATCCGTACTAGCCCCACCTCCTCTTCACTTTTAATCGTCTATAATTAATTTATTAAAACAAGGAGGTTGCGATGAGTCATAAAAATATCTTAGTCGCCCTAGACGATAGTAAAATCACTGATCTTGTGTTGCAAGAAGTACTTAAATTCAAAGAACATAAGAATATCAATGTACGCCTCATTCATATAGTCGATGCCACACTTATCTATCATGGTGGCCCTGGCTTTGATTATCTTACGGTAATTAATGCCTGTCTTAAAGATGGGCAAGCGCTATTAGATCGTGCTAAAAACACACTATGCAGTCATGCTCAATTCAATGTAGAACAACAGATTATTGAACTAAAACCATTTCAGGGAAGAGTCGCAGAAGCCATAGTAAAGGAAGCTCAGGAATGGCACGCCGATCTGTTAGTGATGGGAACTCACGGTCGTCGAGGTTTTAGTCATTTTATTTTAGGCAGTGTCGCTGAGAATATAGTAAGAATTGCAACAATGCCTGTACTTTTGGTTCCAGCCCATCAAACTGACGTTAAATAAAAGGACATTCTATGTTAGTAGCCGCTATTTTTTTATTTCTTATTGCAATAGCATTTGGTATCGCCGTTTTAACGGCTCTATTAGAGGAAAGGTCTGCGCCAACAAGAGCAATATTTCTTCATGGGTTTATGGCCGCAACCGCTTTATTACTGGTACTAATTTACCTGTTCATTAATGGCACGGCTCCTCTTTTAGTGGCCAGTGTAACCTTACTTATCCTTGGTGCATTAGGAGGCTTCACGCTGTTTACCCTTAATAGGAAAGGAAAACCAGCCCCCAAACTATTAGTTATTCTTCACCCCATAGTTGCAGTTAGTGGATTAGTAATTTTGGTTATCTATGTACTCCCGTAGATTAATCACCAAAACGATTCATTGGTCTATGACAGTATGGGGCCTTACGGTGTTTTATATAATAATTTTGATGATACTCTTCGGCAGGCCACCAAGGCTGAGCCTCTAGTAATCGAGTGGCAACTTGATAGCCGCGTTGTCTCAACTCTTGAATTAAAGACTCGGCCTCATGCTTTTGTTCTTGATTAAAATAGAATACAGCACTTTGGTATTGTTGGCCTAAATCAGGTCCTTGCCCGGTACGTTGCGTTGGGTCATGAATTTCGAAAAAGCGTTTTAAAATATGGTGATAATCCGTTTTATCTCGATCATAAATAACTCGCACTGCCTCATAATGACCTGTATTACCGCTGCATACCTGCTCATAGCTAGGCTCTAAAGTATGGCCACCGGTATAACCCGATTCAACGCTTAAGATCCCGGGAATCTGACTTAAGAAATGTTCGACCCCCCAAAAGCACCCCCCAGCAACTATGGCTTCTTCTGTGTCCAGAACCTGCTCATCTGCCACAAAATCGAGCGAAGCAGAATTAACACAATGACGTAAATTTTTATGGGTAAATCCCTCTCCGGTAAATACGTGCCCTAAATGAGCATCACAACGAGCACACAATATTTCCATGCGACGACCATCGGTATCAGGTTCTTGTTTTACGGCATGAACGATATCATCGTCAAAACTAGGCCAGCCACACCCTGAATGAAACTGGCTCGTTGCTCGAAATAAAGCTAAACCACAACGCCTACATAGATAGGTGCCATGAGTTATAACCTGATTGTAGGCTCCAGTATTAGGATATTCTGTGGCCTTATCACATACCACTCGTCTAGTAGCTGGTGTTAAACTCGCTGTTTTATCAAGATATTCGTTCACGTTTCTCTCCCAAAAGGGCTTTTGTATAGTACGAGACGATAAGTGCTTTCAGGTTATCTTTTCATAGTTGATGAAAACACAGCAAGATTCAGTTATGTTTACAATTCGCTGAATCTTGCTATATCAATTATGACAGGATTAGTTTGTCATTGGCTGACCTTGACAAATTTTATCTGCCATATAGCCAATCGCACCCGCATAATAGATAGAATTATTATAGCGTAAAATCATTTTATAATTGGGGAAAGCCAAAAAGGTAGGACCTCCCAAAGGCTGAACGATACTAGCTTGCAGATTTTGATAAGGCAAAGGCTGACCATTTTCAGTACGAACACCTAAAGCATTCCACTCACTGACGGGCTTAACAATGTTCTTGCCTTCCAATTTCATATCAAATTTAGGTGGAAGTTTGACTTGAATTGCCCAAGGTTGGCCAGTTTGCCATCCATTTTTCTTCATATAATTCGCTATTGAAGCAAAAACGTCTGGTTTGCTTTTCCAAATATCTTTATGGCCATTACCTTCATAATCAACTGCATATTTCACCCAGCTGGATGGTAAGAACTGGCATTGACCTGAAGCCCCGGCCCACTCACCTTTAAAGTCGTCTAAGCTGACATGACCTTCTTTAAGAATACGCAAGGCAATAAATAATTCCTTACGGAAAAAATCCTTGCGGTTAGAGTCATAAGCTAGAGTAGCCAATGCTTTAATCACAGGGAAATTCCCCATGTAGGTTCCATAACTTGTTTCCATACCCCAGAAAGACACGATAAAGCATGGGTTAACACCATATTGCCGGGCAATTTCGTCCAATACTTCTTTATTTTTCTTGTATTCTTTGCGTCCAATGGCAATTCGATAATTATCAACTCGCGTGTTACGGTATTTCAAAAAAGTTAGCCTGTGCTCTGGTTGAGAATGCATAAACCCTTTAATTTTCCGGCTTGGCTCATGAATTCCAGCAAAGGCTTCATCAAACAAACTTGGAGGAATGCCTTGTTGTATGGCTTCTTCTCTAACGCCAGCCAACCACTGTGTCCAGCTTTGCTCCGCAAAAGCAACTTTTTGTAATAGCATCAACGCTATTATAGCGAGCCCCCACTTTTTCATAGCTCTCCCCTTTATTCTATTTATAATTTCTTGTCTATTAATCTAATTATTGTAAGGCACATTCAACCTATACCGCTTAGAACAATGTACCACATAGATGCAAATCCCTCGACTAGATACGCGTACATGCTCCCCAAATGATACTATTTTTTATAACAGACTTACATTAAGCGTTTCATTTAAAGAAGCTCTTAAATGTATTCTTATAATATAGACTATTTATATTTCGCCGTTTCAACAGTGAAGTGCAACAGTGGAACTAGGACTTAGTCCGGCAAAGAAGACCTCAAAGGGTGTTCTATAT
>DAIAOV010000003.1:0-44043 GCA_027437055.1 Legionella sp.
TTCTTTTTTCATCACTCGAGCATGATTACTTAAAGTAACGAGTAATATATTGCATGGTAAAGCACGCCCTACCAAGCATAATTGTTCTATCAATTCATTGGATTGAAATTGTTGTTCAATAGGAGATGGAGCAACAAATTCTCCGCTCTGATTTTTAAAATTTTCAGAAACTCGGCCTATTATTTTTACTCTACTTTGCGTATCAATTTCTGCAATATCACCAGTACGTAACCATCCTTCCGCAGAAAAAGCCCTCTTGGTTGCTTCCATTTCTTTATAATAACCTGTCATCAGACAAGAAGAATGAAGAAATAATTCCCCATCTTCTCCCAGCTTAATTTCAACTCCTAGCCTTGGCGTACCGACATAGCCTACTCGTCTGTCGTGCAACAATGACGTCGTAGCATAAGCAAAATCTTCTGTTTGCCCGTATCCTTCTTGAATATATATTCCAATTTTGTCAAAAAATTTTATTAGAGAAGGAGATAAAGAAGAAGCACCCGAAAAGGAGTTAGTGCATTGATTTAATCCCAATTCTTTAAGAATTTTCTTTTTTATGCTTCCAGAAATAAAAGGAATTTTTAATAGCGTATTTAATAGCCGCGGTGAAATTTTTGCTTCAATTTTTTCTTTAAATACACTCCAGATACGAGGAACCGCTGTAAAAAATGTGGGTTGAATGCTTTTTAAATTTTTGGCGAACTGAGACAAACTTTCAATAAAAGATACATCACAATCAATTGCAACACTCCCTAACTCAATTGCTGAACGCTCATATATGTGAGCTAAAGGAAGATAAGAAACTAATTTATAATGATTCAAGACTCGAATGTTTTCCAAGTCTTTGGGGAAAATAGTTAAATAGTTAGTTATAGTTCGATGGGTAAACATAGCCCCTTTAGGCCTCCCTGAAGTCCCAGACGTATAAATAATGGTATATAAATCTTCGGGATCAGGCTCTATTACATCCAAAAGTGGTGGTGATGCTAATACATCGGTCCAATGATGATTCACCTCTAAGTCATCATGATAGTCGAAGCTAATGGTTACTAAATGTTTGGGAATATAATGACGTACTAACTGGTGATCATCTAATTTTCCAACAAAGACTAACTCAACATCCCCATGTTCTAGAATATAATGAATACTATCCTCATGCTGATTGGTAAAGAGAGGAACACTAACCATTCCTGCTAAATAAATACCAAAATCGGCAATAAACCATTCCGCACAGTTTTTAGAAAAAATAGAAACATGACTACCCTTTTTCAATCCTATATGGTGAAGAAATGCAGCTAATTTCCTGGCTTGTAACATGGTATCTGCCCAAGTCAACTCATGCCAGATCCCATTTTTAGGCTGTCTTAAATAAATTTTATTGGCTGCATCCTTTTCTTTTTTTAAAAGCAACTGACCTAACGAATTTTCCATAGACACTTGTGACATGATTATTCCCTAATCTAGAAATTTTTTCAGTACAATTACTCCTTAATATTTAGTCTAGACTAACAAATAATTATTTATTGTTCCTTCATCAGGGACTCCCTCTCGTTGTTAAGAATTGCCAACGCTCAGACTTATTGAGAAGTTAAACTAAAAGTAACTTATTGTTTATAAAAATAATTTCATGAAAATAGCCAAAATCGATTGAATATTGTATAGTCACTTTTTTTGTTTTTAAGAGCTTTATTATGTCTAATACTATAGCCAGTCTATTAGAAAAATTAAAAATTTATCACGAGATTGATCAAAACTCCCCTCTACTGCACCTCCCTCTCTCATTGTTTAAAGAAGAAGAATACACTGATTTAATAACGATTACCTTGCTTTATGGTGACGGTTGGATTAAGCCTGAGAAAGCACCAAAACCGCAAACAGTTATGGGTGAGATCTCCTTAGGACACGTCCAACAATTTTATAGCGCTATTAAATTCAAAGTCTCTACAGCACTAGATAACTCCATTATGAGCAATGCTATTCCAGGCTCCGAAGTAGATCCTCTTTCTGTTTCTCGATCACCATGGGTCAATCCAACTCAAGTCACTCATTTTTTTAGAAACAATCCTGTTTATAAAGTACTGATGTCCTGCTTGCAATGCCCTGAAGAATTAACATTTTTCTTCAAATGGTTTGAGGGAGAAAAGATTAGTCCTTCAGATAAAGATATTTACACGAAGCATCTTAAAAATCTTAAATCTAATGAAGCTTGGAAAACGAGTGTTGATAATCTGGTTGCCGTTTTAACTCAGCTATCCCATCCCTATCCTCAACGCATGACTTATGAATTTCTTATTAAGATAAACCAGCAATTAGAGAACTTAGATAAAAATAATTTTTCCCCGGAAATACTAAGCTATTACCAAGAAGTACTGACTTTATTAGCTTCAAAGTTTCCAACTACTTTGGAATCTCTTTGTACTAGCATAGGTATCCTTATTCCAACTCATCTAGAAGGACATCTGGCCTCTATATTAAGACATGATTTAACAAAGATTCCAGGTTTAACTGCAAAAGAATGGCCACAGCTGCTATACTACGCAGCACTTCTTATGTTTCAACAAGCCGAGGCTCATCCGTCCATACTGAGTTTTACTTATTCAGGTAAGGAATTGCCTGAAGCTTTGAAAAGTCTAGTCGAACAACATGCTCAGCATTTCGAACCTTTTTTGCAAACACCAGAACAATGTAAAAAAGCAGTTGATTTAGACTTTTGCGATATAATAAGCAACGAATTACAGGAAAAAGGGTTTAACGTCCATCCTATGCTGCTTACTTTGCTTGGTTTTGAGCAGTGTGATGCATTTAGAAATTTAATGGGTACCGCCTTGAGTAAACAAGGAGAAACAGATCTCCTAACGTGTAGGACTGTAGCACTAAAACCATCGACTAATCGATTTCTACTCGGCGAAGCCCTAAGTAGAGGGAATATAGTAACGTCTACACATTTACTAATCAGTAACCATGATTTGTCTCTTATTGAACAGCTCATTGAACTTGCTCGCGATAAAAAAGAAACAACCTCCCTGACACCACCCTCTGCTATTGACGTGCAAACCAAAACAACACCACAGCAACAACCAACACCAATGAGTAACATCCCCTCACTATTTCTCTCCTTACCCCCTCTGAAAATTCCTGTGATGGATAAGTGTGAATCACAGTTTAATGTAATTAAATCACAAATTAAGGATCCCATATTACGTAATAACTTATCTATAAGTACTATGAACGAATTTAGTTATGTACCTGTCATTAATCATCAAGCAATACTCTCGTTTATATTTGATTTTGAAATCAACTCGGCAAATAGAAGTAATCCATCGCTAGAAGAGTTGCATGAATTCTTTGATGTCATTGGAGATAATGACTCACTCAACCTGATTTTTGAAGAATTAATTCATTCTCAATTGTTTATTAATTTAGAAGACGATGTAGATTCTTTAAATATTCAAGTAGAAAAACTTGGGGCATCAGTAGGTAAATTAGATGCTATTTTATCTAGCTTTACAGAACCACCTAAAGAGGAAGACCTTAATTTAAGATATCGATGGCTGAATATTCAGAAAAGGTTCTGTCTTCGATTCAAAGAATTACTAGAGGAAAAAATAGAATCAGTAGAGACTATTCAACTATCTGAAGAAGGATATGCAATAAATTCTAGAATGCTCGGCTTTTTACCCTAAGAAGAACAAGGGTAACCATTCTGAGTGTGATCTTGAATCTTGGAGAAGTGCCAGGTTTGAGTCCCCAGCTAAAGCCAGAGCATCGTCCACAACGGCATTTATTGATCAATGAACTAATGTAGGTCGGGCCCTTTGGCCCGACACGAGTGACCGTTCAGGGTATGCCCCTGAATCTTGGAAAAGAGATTGAGGCTCTTAGCTTGTACCACCCACAGTCAAAGCATCTATCTTCAAAGTAGGCTGACCAACACCAACAGGCACCGATTGTCCTTCTTTACCGCAAACACCAATACCTCGATCTAATGCAAGATCATTACCTATCATACTGATTTTTTTCATTACGTCAGGACCATTACCAATTAAAGTCGCCCCTTTCACCGGTTTTGTCACTTTGCCATTTTCAATTAGGTAAGCTTCACTGGCAGAAAACACGAACTGGCCTGAAGTAATATCCACTTGGCCACCACCAAAATTTACGGCATATAATCCGTGCTGCACTGAGCGAATAATTTCCTCAGGATCATGTTGTCCCGCTAACATATAAGTATTGGTCATTCTCGGCATCGGTACATGAGCGTAAGACTCACGGCGACAATTACCTGTTGACTGCATGCCCATCAATTTAGCATTCAATTTGTCCTGCATGTAATTCACTAAGACACCATTATCAATCAAGGTAGTGCATTGAGAAGGAGTGCCTTCATCATCAATCGTTAGGGAACCACGTCTATCAACCAAAGTTCCATCATCAACTACAGTAACCCCAGGAGCTGCTACTTGTTGTCCCAAGCGACCAGAAAATGCGGATAACCCCTTACGATTGAAGTCTCCCTCTAAACCATGCCCTACTGCTTCATGCAGTAATACTCCTGGCCACCCTGGACCTAAAACTACAGGCATGGTTCCTGCCGGAGCAGGTTGTGCTTCCAAGTTAATTAATGCTTCGCGTACTGCTTCGCGTGCATAACCCAATGCATTTTCTTTCTGTGTAAAATAAGAATAGGCTACTCGGCCACCTCCTCCTGAGCGAGCTGACTCTCTTCTGCCGTGTTTATCTTCAACTATAACACTGACATTAATACTGACTAAAGGTCTCACATCAGCAATCATCTGACCATCCATAGCCGCAACCATAACGACTTCATAACAACCACTTAATGAGGCATTAACTTGAATCACTCGAGGATCTATTGCGCGTGCTTCTTTATCGATAGCTTCCAATAAGGCAATCTTTTCTTGTTTCGTCATGCCTTCAATAGGATTTAATCCTTGATAACGACTAATTGGAGAGGTATTCACTTTAATCGATTGAACATTTTTAGAACCAGTAAGAGCAATAGAGCGGGCTGCCTCAGCTGCTCGTAGCATCGAAGGCAATAAAATATCATCACAATAGGCAAAGCCTGTTTTATCGCCACTTACAGCTCGAATACCAACACCTTTTTCAAGAGAAAAGCTACCACTTTTTACTTCAGAATCCTCCAAATACCAAGACTCGTAGCTGCAACTTTGAAAATAAAGATCAGCATCATCTATATGACGACTCGCCATAGTTTTAAATAACTGTTCTATCTCTGATTCATCCAAAGAGGATGGGGACAGTAAAATTTGTTTTGCTATTGCTAATGATTGTGTCATTTGATTACCTTTCTAATAAACTTTCTAAAGCAGAATGTGATGCTCGATGCACGGAAAATGCTGTCGCAATTGTTGTAACCGTTGTAAATCAATATCAGCAGTGACTAATCCAACACTCGTTTCTTTTTGGACCAGCACTCGCCCCCAAGGCTCAACAACCATGCTATGCCCATAGGTTTGCCGTTCATTTTCATGATAGCCACTTTGATTTGAAGCTAAAACATAACATAAATTTTCTATAGCCCGAGCTCTTAGTAACACCTCCCAATGAGCTTGGCCAGTTACCGCTGTGAATGCTGAGGGTATTGTAAATAGTTGCGCCCCTCTTATCATCAGTTGCTGATATAACTCCGGAAAACGTAGATCATAACAAACAGTTAAGCCTATTTTGCCTACGGGTGTATCCACAACAACGAGTTCATTTCCGCGCTCTACAGTAGAAGATTCTTGATGTGCTTCATGCTCTGAAACACGCACATCAAATAAATGGATTTTATCATAACGCGCTACACTTAAACCTTGGTCATCATAAACAATACAGCTCGATCTAACCTTTGTTCCCACACCTTTAAGAGGAATTGTACCGGCAACAATCCATAAACCAAATTTTTTAGCTAATTGACTAATTTTTTCCTGTATTGGCCCTTCCCCATAAGTTTCTGCAATCCGCCATTTATCAGTATCTTTAATCCCCATAAATGCAAAATTCTCAGGAAGGACAACAAGCTCTACTTGCTCATTCTTAGCTTGAGCCATATAGTGTTCAACTTGCAATAAATTATCAGCAACTTTAGCAGAGGATACCATTTGTACCAGACCAACTCGTGCCATCATCTTGTCCTCAATTGACCCATATCAGACTTCTCTCAAAATGCTACTCTAGCGATGAAGCCTATTAAATCCTAGGTTCATATTACTATAATAAAAGCCCAGAACCAAAAACAAAATTGACAGAAAACCCTTTTCACACTAATAATAATTTGTCTATTAATCTAAAAATAAAGGTTAATTAGAAAATTTCAAGCTCTGAACTTGAAATGTAGGAAACTTGCCCATAGATATGCTAGACTAATTATAAATAACTGGAGTTCTAAAGAATGAACAGAAATGAAGTCAACGTTCTTACACGACGTGGTGAATCAGTTCTATCTACTAACAAGGTATTACGTAATACCTATATGCTGTTGAGTTTAACCTTCTTATTTAGCGCCTTTACAGCCTATCTATCTTTTGCTTCTGGCGCACGCCCTATGAACCCATTTTTAATGATAGTTGGTGTTTATGGCCTAATGTTCTTAACTCAAGCATTAAGAAATAGCGTTTGGGGATTAGTTAGTGTGTTTGCTTTTACTGGTTTTCTTGGATATACCCTAGGTCCAATACTTAGTTATTATCTAACCAGTTTTTCAAATGGTCCACAATTAGTAGCCACTGCGTTGGGTGGCACTGGGATGATATTCTTTGCGTTATCAGGCTATGCCCTAACAACTAGAAAAGATTTCAGCTTTTTAGGTGGATTCTTATTCATAGGGACTATGGTTGCTTTATTAGCTATGATAGCTGGTATTTTCTTTCACATGCCTGCTTTACAATTAACCATTTCTGCCGTTTTTGTACTATTGTCTTCTGGATTAATTTTGTTACAAACTAGTGAAATGATTCATAACGGTGAAACAAACTATATATCAGCAACTGTTGGTTTGTTTGTCTCAATATATAACTTGTTCGTCAGCCTGCTTAATCTACTAAGTGCATTTTCAGGCCGCGATTAATATTATAACCGTCTCCTCTACCTGAATCCCGGCTTCTGCCGGGGTTTTTTTTCGTCAAATCGGGACCAAAGATGGCCTCCCCGCATTCAGCGTAAACGGTTACGATAAGCCTAGGCCCAGCCTACTCTCAATTTAACCTAAAATAAATAATGCTCTATATTGGTTGACTGACGTGTTGTATAAAGATTTTCTTTAAAATAATATTGAAATTTTTTTGTCTGCCCTCATATATCAATTATATCCAATCATCTTAAATAAGGAGTTTATTATGAATAGCTTACGTCGTAATTATTTTCCAATTTACAAAGATTTTGGCTCGTTAATTGACAATTTCTTAAGTGGTCAGACCGATGACGTTACTTTTGGTGATTTAGGAAAATGGGCCCCTGCAGTAGATATTAAAGAAGAGAAGAATCAATTTCTTGTTATTGCAGATTTGCCCGGGGTAGAAAAAGAGAACATCCATATTTCACTGGAAAATAATATATTGACACTGCAAGGTTTGCGCTCTGAGGAAAAGCGTACCTCCCAAGAAGGCTATAGCAGAGTTGAGCGTACTCTAGGCCGATTTCACAGGCAATTTACCCTACCTCAAACTACTGATGGCAATAAAATCAGTGCAAAATATAAAAATGGCATTTTAGAGATAATTATTCCTAAAAAAGAACAAGCTGTTGAAAAGCGAATAGAAGTCAAAATTGAAGAATAATATATGGAGTTCGTCATCCTGGGTAAATTACTCGGGATGACGGCTTTTAGCTCTCTCTTTTACGGCAAGCTCACGTTATTTTAAAATCCTAATCGTCGGTAAAATTGTTTTCACAATACCAAAGAACTGTAAGATATAAATAATTAAAACAATCAAGACTAACAAGTTAAGTAGGCTTTTAATTGCTCCAGGCATTGGAATAAATGCATTGATCAACCATAGAGCAACACCAAAAACGATAATAAGTGCAATTAAATTCAAGAGATCGTTCATAAAACTTCCTTATTAATTGGCCGCTAAATTGAGTATAGCAAATATCTGTATTATTGATTATATTTTAATCTGACAATGCAGATAAAAGGCAGGTATTCACCTCGTGGCGTCAACTTAAGCCTCCGTTCGGCCTGAGGAGGAACATCAGCGCGTCTCGAAGGCTTTATGTAAAGGCTTCTAGACAGCGCTACGCGCTTCTCCTCAGCCCGCGTCGTAAACCTCTTGGGAGATGGGCTGTATCAGTAATCTATCTGATGTAAATTAAAATTTAATTATTGATTGGTTTAACTCTATCTTTTAATAAATCGCGGATTTCTGTTAGCAACACTTCTTCATGGGATAACTTTGGAGCTTCCTCTTCTTTGCTTTTTAAGAGATTTACAAATTTTATAGCGACAAAAATGGCAAGAGCAATGATGGTAAAATCAATAATACTTTGAAGAAAACTGCCCCATTTAACGACGGCATCTCCTAAAGTAAATGATTTATTGGCTATATTAACCCCACCTAGCAGCAGGCCCACTAAAGGCATAACTATTCCATCAACTAATGAAGAAACAATCTTGCCAAATGCGGCTCCTATAACAACAGCAACAGCCAAATCAACTACATTACCTCTCATGGCAAATTGCTTAAATTCTTTTAAGAAACTCATCCTGTGCTCCTTATGTCAAGGTTACTTTAAATTATGCGGGTTTGTGGCACAGTTGCTTGCAACCACAATTAAGCTTCGAGTCACTTCATTCCCGGTTGCAAGCAACCGGGCTACATATTTTTAAGATACAATGCTAGACCCAACCTACCCATTCGCTGAATAGCTACGAATTCTCTATCATTTCCTTTATTTGCTTTATTTTCTCTGGCAAGTTGTCCGGGACAGCTCCACCTCCTTGAGCCATATCATCTCTACCACCTCCTTTTCCGCATAAATGGCGAACTAAGGTTGCAGCAGTAGGTGCTTTCCCTAAAATATTTTTACTCACTCCAGCAATAACATTCATTTTATTATCATCTACAGTAAATAAAACAATAACCGCTGAATCCAAGGATGATTTAAGTTTATCTAAGGTAGTTCTCAATGTTTGGCTGTCCATACCATCGAGTTGTTTTACTAATAAATTAACTCCATTGACCTGCTCTACTTCTGCTAAAAGATCAGAGCCCGATTTTTGAGCTTTTTCACTCAATAATTTGGCAATTTCTTTCTCTTGGTTTTTATTATCGCTAATCAACAGCGATACTTTATCTCGTAAATTGACCACCGTAGTTTTTAGATTTTGTGCCAACTCACCTAAGAGGTCTTGCTGCTCGTTAACCCAAGCCAAAGCATAGCTTCCTGTAACCATATCAATGCGTCGTACTCCACTAGCAATACCATACTCAGCAACGATTTTGAATAAGCCTATATCTCCAGTTCTACGAGCATGCGTACCACCACAAAGTTCTTTTGAAAAATCCCCCATAGATAATACACGCACCGAATCAGCATATTTCTCTCCGAATAAAGCGACAGCACCACTTTTCTTAGCGGCTTCTATATCCATAATTTGCGTCACGACTTCATTATTCTGTCGAATTTGCTCATTCACTAACAATTCAATTTGTCGAATTTGTACGGGAGTCAGCGCCTCAAAATGAGAGAAGTCAAAACGAGCACGCTCTGCCTCAACTAAAGAACCTTTTTGTTGGACTTGCGGTCCTACTATGGTTTTCAATGCTGCATGCAATAAGTGAGTTGCCGTATGATTCAAACGAATAGCCTCACGTCTCACATTATCTATTTGTGCTTTAACTCCCTGATTTAAAATCAATGTTCCTTCTAAAACCTCGCCATAATGCACTATGGCTTGTCCCACTTTTTGAGTATCATCAACACGAAAGCTAAACTCTTTTCCAGCAAGAACACCCTTATCTCCTGCCTGTCCTCCACTTTCTGCATAAAACGGTGTATGGTCAAGAACAACAGCGCCCTTCATACCTTTGCCCAATGTTTTGACCTCAGTCCCTTCTTGCAATAATCCGATTATCTTCCCATCAGCAATTTCTTTTTCATAACCATGAAACTCTGACTTATGATCCAATTGTGATGTAGCATGGTAATCTGTAGTAAAGTGACTTGCTGCTTGCGATTGCTCTCTCTGTTGTTGCATTAGTTGACTAAAACCTTCCATATCGACGTGCAAACCTTGTTCGCGTGCTATATCCGCAGTCAAATCAACAGGGAAGCCATAAGTATCATATAATTTAAAAGCAATAGAGCCCGGTATTTCGTCTCCACCCCGGGTATGCATTTGTTCTTGTAACAAACGTAACCCCTGTTCCAAAGTACGAGCAAACTGATTTTCTTCCTGAGCTAATATTTTTTCTATATGTTCTTTTGCAGTCAATAACTCTGGGTATGCATCACCCATTACATCAATTAATGGCTGAATAAGTTGTGAAAAAAATGGGTTAGGTAAACCTAATTTATTGCCATGTCTTATTGCTCTGCGGATAATTCGTCTTAATACGTAACCCCGCCCTTCGTTTCCTGGTATTACGCCATCAGCAATTAAAAAAGAGCAAGAGCGAATATGATCAGCTATTACTTTTAAAGAAGTGTGCTCTAAATCGATATTATTTCCAAGTTTGGCTATGGATTTAATCAAATACTGGAACGAATCTATCTCATAATTACTATGAACTCCCTGCACCACAGCTGCAAGTCGCTCTAGTCCCATACCTGTATCAACAGAAGGCTTAGGCAAGGGATGCAAATGCCCATCCTTGTCTCTGTTATATTGCATAAACACTAGGTTCCAAATTTCTATGTATCTGTCACCATCTTCTTGCGGACTTCCAGGTGGGCCACCTGCGATTTCAGGACCATGATCATAAAAAATTTCCGTGCAAGGGCCACAGGGACCTGTATCACCCATAGACCAAAAATTATCTTTTTCTCCACAACGAGAAAATCGCTCAGGAGAAACACCTATTTCTTTTAGCCAGATGTCTTCAGCTTCTTGGTCTTCTCTATAAACAGTTACCCATAAACGCTCTTTTGGTAAACGTAATACAGTGGTTAAAAAGTCCCAGGCAAATTGAATAGCTTCTCGTTTAAAATAATCACCGAAACTAAAATTACCTAACATCTCAAAAAAAGTATGGTGCCTTGCAGTATAGCCTACATTCTCCAAGTCATTATGTTTCCCACCCGCGCGTACACAGCGCTGAGCAGTCACTGCTCGATGATAAGAACGTGTTTCAAGTCCTAAAAATAAATCTTTAAATTGCACCATCCCTGCATTAGTAAATAACAGGGTTGGATCATTAGCAGGAATCAATGAGCTGGATTCTACTAGGTGATGGCCACGTTGTGTAAAATAATCAAAGAACGCTCGTCTAATTTCAGAACTTTTCATGTTTACTACTTACCAGTTAAGTTAATTAAATCCGTAGAGTACTGCTAACAACACTTTTATATATCGTAGGTCGGGCCTTGGGTCCGACCTACTTATTACGTTGACATCTTAAATGTACTCTAAAAAATCATTTCAATGTTTTGACCACTTGCGAGATTATATCCATGGTAAATCCACGGTAAAGCAAAAAAGTTTGTAGTTTTTGCATTTCGTCAAACGATAAATCTTTTTTTCCTTTACTCTTTTTTTCCCATACCTTCACTGCATAAGTTAGCCAATTATCTTTTTCTTGCTGGAGCTTCTCGAGGATGAGCTCCTTATCGATACCTTTTATTTTCAATTCTTGGCTAATTTTTAATGGCCCATAACCTTGGCGAAGACGTGAGTGAGTATAGTTATCAACAAAGCGACCGTCACTTTGTAAACCAAGACGTTGACAAGCCTCTAATGCGTCCTTAGCTTCTTTCTGACTAAATCCTTTCTGTTCTAACTTATCACATAATTCCAAAGCGCCGTGCTCACGCCTGGTTAACAGGCGTAAAGCACTTTCAAATGCTTCAGTCATTACATAGTCTCAAAATCTTCTTCAGCTGAAGTAGAAAGCATAGACAATTTATTTTCTAGCAACTCACTTCTGATCTGCTGCTCCAGTGTTTCTGCTATTTGTGGATTTTCTTTTAGATAGAGGCGTACATTATCTTTACCTTGGCCAATTTTCTCTTGTTTGTAACTGTACCAAGCTCCTGATTTTTCAATTAGATTCAATTGAACAGCTAAATTGATAATCTCACTTTCACGAGAAATACCTTCATTATATAAAATATCAAATTCAGTCATTTTGAAAGGAGGAGCCACTTTATTTTTAACTACTTTAACGCGTGTCTCACTACCTAAAATTTCTTCCCCTTTCTTAATTGAGCCTATGCGACGAATATCCAAACGAACAGAGGCATAGAATTTCAGGGCATTACCACCTGTTGTCGTTTCCGGACTACCGAACATAACGCCTATTTTCATTCTAATTTGGTTAATAAAAATCACTAAAGTATTAGAACGCTTAATATTTGCGGTTAATTTACGTAAGGCTTGCGACATCAATCGCGCTTGTAAGCCAACGTGAGAATCGCCCATTTCTCCCTCAATCTCAGCCTTAGGCGTTAAAGCAGCGACTGAGTCAATAATAACCACATCAACTGCTGAAGAACGCACCAGCATATCAGTGATTTCCAGAGCTTGCTCTCCTGTATCAGGCTGAGAAACCAGCAACTCATCAACATTCACTCCCAATTTTTGCGCGTAACTGGGATCAAGAGCATGTTCTGCATCAATAAACGCTGCAGTGCCACCCATTTTTTGACATTCAGCAATAACCTGAAGCGTTAATGTAGTTTTACCTGAAGACTCTGGACCATATATTTCAACGATACGTCCCTTCGGTAAACCGCCTATTCCTAATGCAATATCAAGACCTAATGATCCTGTAGAAATAGCTTCTATATCACGAGATACTGTACTATCGCCCATACGCATCACAGACCCTTTACCAAATTGGCGTTCGATCTGCGAAAGAGCAGCTGCTAGTGCTTTTTGTTTATTCTCTTCCATAATTTTATCCAAGTAATAGTTATAAGGAGAAAATTATCACACAGATGAGGGTAAGCAGCAAAGTGATTAATTACTAATTAATTGAATTTTATTCATCAGACCTTGCAAGGCCTCTTGACATGAAGCAATACGAATATCTTGTCTTGTGCCATAAAATTGTTTTTTTACAGTTTGGGACAAACCATCTCGTGTAGCCCAAGAAAAACATACTGTACCGACTGGCTTCTCAATAGTTCCACCATCGGGACCAGCGATACCTGTAACCGATAAGGCAATATCACCAGCACTATGTTGTATAGCCCCTGTAGCCATAGCCTGAGCTACTTCTTCACTCACAGCACCAAATTGGTCTATTAACTTCTTAGGGACACTTAACATCTCTTGTTTGGCTAGATTGCTGTAGGTAACAAAACCACGTTCAAACCAGTTAGAACTACCTGGAATTTCTGTGAGATAACCTGCAATTAACCCACCCGTGCATGATTCTGCAGTAACCAGTTGCCAATTGTTTCTCTTTAAAAGTAGCGCTATGTCTTGAATTAATCCTGTAAACTGACTCATTTACAACACCTTAATATATTTAGGCCTCATCGCAAACTGAGTTTCCGATGAGGTCTAATGAAATATCAACACACTTTAGTGATTTTGAGTATTGTCAGTTTTAGCTGGAGCTGGATTAGTAGTGGTAGTAGCAGAGTTATCTGTTTTACCTACAGCGGGCTTAGGTGTATTACTCTCACCACAAGCTGCTAAAGCCAGACCTAAAATACAAGTTACAGCAATCATAGCTAAACGATTCATTACCATTCTCCTTAACAGAACATTTTATTTTAAATCATCTTAATTGTAGCAAATAGTATTACTAAATGAAGTATCTTCGACTATTTACCTTAAATTTCCTTGTCACTTAGCAATTCCCAACTTCTTTTACGATCTCAGTTGCAAGAAGAGTAGCCTCAAATACCTTTCGCAAATCTTTGGACGCCATGAATGGCGTCCGAGAGCACAAGATGGCTTTATGCGTGTTCGGGAAAGGTATTGAGGTTACTCATAGGGTCTTCACGGCAGCCCTGCTTGCCACCTGTACGAATTGCGAAACACCTCTTCTCTTTGTTAGAATCACCGCAATTTTATTATAGCAAAGCTCTATGACTACTACTCACACTCCAATGATGCAACAATATTTACGCATCAAATCAGAATATCCAGATATGCTTTTGTTTTATCGTATGGGTGATTTTTATGAATTATTTTTTGATGATGCCAAACGCGCATCCCAATTATTAGATCTCACCCTGACTCATAGAGGACAATCTGCCGATAAACCAATTCCCATGGCTGGTGTTCCCTACCATGCAGTTGAAAATTACTTAGCTAGGCTTATCAAAAAAGGGGAATCTGTAGCAATTTGCGAGCAAATTGGTGATCCAGCAACCAGTAAAGGTCCTGTAAAGCGACAAGTAACGCGCATTATCACTCCTGGCACCGTGACTGATGAGGCGCTTCTGGATGCACGAAAAGATAATCTTTTAATAGCCCTACACCAGTTCAAACAAAAAATAGGCTTGGCCTGGGTTGATTTGAGTAGTGGGCGTTTTCACCTACAGGAACTACAAGAAAATAATCAATTAAGTGCTGAGCTCACACGCTTACAACCTGCAGAGCTCCTTCTGCAAGAATCATCCCCTTTATATGATTATTGCAGTAGCTTTCCCGTGACAACCCGACCTGGTTGGGAATTTAACGCCGATAGTGCTCGCAAATTACTATGTGAGCAATTTGCCACTAAAGATTTAACTGCTTTTGGATCGCAAGAATATCCTACTGCTTTAATTGCTGCAGGAGCGCTACTTGCTTATTTACAAACGACACAGAAACAAGCACTACCCCATCTGTCTGCGGTAACTCTTGAAAACTCACAAGAATACTTGCAGTTAGATGCCGCAACGCAAAAGCACTTGGAATTATTTGAAAACATCCAAGGTAAAAATGAACACTGCTTGCTCTCTGTGCTCGATCATACCGCTTGTGTCATGGGAAGCCGTTTATTGAAGCGTTGGATAGGAAGACCACTAAAACAACAGTATCTAATCCAAGAACGTCAAGAAGCCATTAGAGAAATTATCACTTATCAGCAAAATCCTAGCCTACACCAGTTTTTAAAGCAGATTTGCGATATAGAACGAATTGTGTCGCGTATTGCCTTAAAGTCGGCTCGTCCTCGTGACTTAATCGCTTTACGCCATACCTTAGGGATACTCCCCGACCTAAATACCTCGTTACAAAAAAATGTGACTCCTCTAATACAGCAACTTAAACACCATATAACCCCATTGCCAATACTACTGGAGCTGCTTAATTCTGCCATTGTAGAAAATCCGCCCGTATTGATTCGTGATGGCGGTGTTATAGCTGCCGGCTTCGATGAGGAATTAGATGAGTTAAAAACACTGAGTACTAATGCTAATGAAACCTTGCTCAAACTAGAACACGATGAAAAAGAACGTACTGGCTTGTCAACATTAAAGTTTGGTTTCAATAGTGTTCAAGGCTTTTATATTGAACTCTCTAAATCGCAGTCAGAAAAAGCTCCAGTTCACTATCAAAGAAAACAAACGTTAAAAAATGTAGAACGATACATCACTCCTGAATTAAAGATCTTTGAAGAAAAAGTGCTTTCAGCTCAAGCGAAAGCATTGGCTAGAGAAAAATGGCTGTATGAAAATTTACTCATTGAGATCCAGAATTACATGTCAAAATTGACTCATCTGGCTCAAGCATTAGCAACACTGGATGTATTAGTAACTCTTGCCGAACGAGCGCAGAATTTTAATTGGCATTGTCCCAAGCTCGTACCCACTGCAGGTATTTCTATTCAAGCTGGACGTCATCCTGTTATTGAACAACTGCTACAAGAGCAATTCATTGCCAATGACCTGCATTTGAAGCCCAATCAAAATATTTTATTAATCACTGGCCCCAACATGGGTGGTAAATCCACTTACATGCGTCAAACGGCATTAATTGTTCTTTTGGCATACATAGGTAGTTTTGTACCCGCTCAAGCGGCAACTATAGGTCCTATAGACAGAATTTTTACTCGAATAGGCGCTAGTGATGATCTCGCCTCAGGTCGCTCTACATTTATGGTAGAAATGACAGAAACAGCCCAAATTTTACGGCAAGCAACAGCAGAAAGTTTGGTCTTAATTGATGAAATTGGGCGAGGAACCAGTACTTACGATGGTATGGCCTTGGCTTCTGCCTGCTGCACTTATTTAGCAACGGTCATTAAAGCCTATACCTTATTTTCCACTCATTATTTTGAGCTCACCAGCCTACCTGATGAGTTGCCTTGTATTCGCAACGTGCACTTACAGGCTTCCATAACCACTGGCCGTATTGTATTTTTATACCGTGTTGAAGATGGCCCAGCAGATCGCAGCTATGGTCTCGAAGTCGCGGCTTTAGCTGGTATTCCTACAGAAGTATTAAAGCTGGCGAATGCTCACTTATATCTAATGCAAGAGCCTAGGCAAGCAGTCAGTCAACCTCCAGTGCAAACATCCCAAGCCTCACCAATAGTCACTGCACTGTCTAATATTGATCCCGATAAGCTGACAGCAAAACAAGCTTTAGATTTAATTTATCAATTAAAAAATATGGAGGCAGCGGATGCTATTTATAGTACTAGCACCACATGAATAAATTAGACTCCTTTTCAAATTCTACAGTGGCGGGAAATTGCTTCGTTGATACGGGGAGCGAATCATCATGTGACTGCATGTACGCTCCAGTTCTTCGTTCTGTGTCTCCTCGCATCACCTTCCCCGCAGTGAGTTTGAAAAGAGGCTTATTAGCTTGTCTGATATTCTTTATTTCCTGTTTTCCATTATTTGCAGCAAATACCACATTGGCCACTCTTGATATTAAAGGAGTTACTGGTAAGGTATTAGCCAATGTTGAAAAGCGCCTCAATGAGCTCCAACAACTAAAACCATTAAATGAGCTTAGTTTAGATGAGTTACGTACTCAGGTCATGAAGGCCATAGAACCCTTTGGCTATTTCAATGCAAATATTAATATAAGAGTAATCAATGAGCATCAAGTATCCATCTTTATACATGCAGGTACTCAAATTCGGATTAGCTCTTTGCACGTTGAACTAATCGGTGAAGGCGCAAAAAATCCACAAATTCTTAATACAGTCAAACAAATACCATTACATGTAGGCGATCCTCTATTTACAGAATCTTATAATCAAACCAAACAAAATATTATTAATACTGCTGAAAACTTAGGGTATTTGCATGGCTCGTTTAAAAAAGCTGAAATTTTAGTGGATGAAAATAGCAATACGGCGGCGATTGCACTCATTTTTGACACAGGCCCCCTCTACTATTTCGGACAGGTGCAATTTGATCCGACTAACATCAGTCCAGATTTATTGCACCGCTTTGTGCCTTTTAAGCCCGGCCAACCTTATTCAACAGATCAAATTCTTAAATTTAATAATTATCTTTCCGGTAGCGGGTATTTTAGTTCAGTACTAGTCAAGCCACAAATTGGCGACTCTCAATCCGTTCCAGTACTAGTGCATTTACAGCCTGTACACAAATATACCTATACAGTAGGAGCTGGTTATGGAACAGATACTGGGGTACGAGGTAGAGCAGGCCTGAATATAATTCCAGTGAATAAATACGGGCATAAATTTAATGCTCTAGCTCAAGGTTCATTTACCCAAAATGCTTTTCAAGCACAATATATAGTACCAGGAAAAAACCCAATTCAAGATCAATACAGTCTTACCGGTAATTTTTCCAACTTAAATTATACTTCGGGCTACAGTAATGCCTTTCTTATATCCCTTGCCCAGCAGCATAAGGTAGAATCATTTAAGCGAGTATTATCACTGAACAGCCTTTACGAGGGATTTCATTACACCTTACAAACCAATAATTATCAACATATGCTCTATCCTAAAGCCGCCTTTTCATTTAACAAAACGGCCAATACACTATTTTCTCCATCAGGTTATAACATTACGTTAAACGGCCTCGGAGCAAGCCACTTCACTTTATCCAAGATCAGTTTTCTACAAGCCTCTATAGATGCAAAAGCAGCATACATGATCGAACCATGGCGTTTACGTCTCTATGGACACACTATTCAAGGATTTACCGCAACAAACAATATCAACCAACTTCCTCTCTCCCTGGCACTACTCTTAGGAGGAACAGACAATTTAAAAGCATACAGTTTTAATTCCATAGGCCCAGGAAGAATAATTACTTATACCGGCTTCGAAATTCAAAAAGAAATCAAAAAGAATTGGTATCTGATAGGATTTGCAGACTCAGGTGATGTTTATGATCCCGTAGCTAGAGCAATTAAATATGATGCAGGTGGTGGATTGATGTGGGTTTCACCCATTGGACCTATTAAAGTAGGTGTAGCCCAACCAGTAACGAATAGGCTACAAAGAGTTGACGACAGTAGCCCTCGATTTATAGTGAGTATGGGACCAGACTTATGATAAAGCTGCTCAAAAGGACATTCTACAGTGTATTAATCTTCTTGATACTCATAACGAGTCTATTAGCTTTTCTCCTTACAACGACACCTGGCTTGTATACACTTATCAAAATAGCTGCGGCCTATCTACCCGGTTCTATAAAAGTACATCACCTTAGTGGTACAGCACTAAAACAATTTAGTGTGAACGAAATAAACTATAAAGTAGATCAAACCACCGTAACCATAAAATATCTAACTGTTAATTGGCAGCTGCTATCACTGCTGCAAAATCAACTAACAATCAATAGATTAAAAGCAAGGTCAATAGAAATAAAACAAGAGGAATCCCTAGCACGTCTAGAACAAATTACCCTAAGTGGACAAATAAAGAAAACAGGATTAGCAATAGACTCATTACGATTTAATTATTTAGATCAAATCATTACCAGTCATTTGCAAATAGGTTTTGATTCTCTTACTCCATTAACGGTCAAATTAAGATTAAATCCTGATACTAAAAGCCTCAAGGTACTCACTGGAGTTTTAGACATAGGAGGAGATCTTAATCATCTGCGGTGGGCAGGTGATTTTCATGGCCCAGCCTCCCTCACTCTCACTGGAAGCTTAAAAAAATTAGGGCAACTTGAGCAGACAATAAAATGGCGTAATATCCAATGGCAGAAAGATCCTGAAACCATCATCAATAGCCCTGAAGGAAGAGTTACCCTATCAGGAACCTTACCTGATTTAAATATCACTCTAACGTCTAAAGTAAATAACGCACCGAATGAAAATTGGCAAATAGCGTCTACTATTCATGGAACTATTCCTTGGAAATGGTATTTCGATGTCAATGTATCACAGCCCATGGAGCCTTCGTCTAGACATGAAGGGCTATATACTAGCCTTTCTGCAAAGGGAAAAATTACAGCAAGTAATCAAGGTAATATGATTGTCACATTAAAACCAGGTCATTATGAGATGTCTGAAGACAGTCCTATACCTTCATTAGAGTTCCAAGGCGGGACAGTAAATATAGTTCTTTCCCCGCAACAACTAACAGGAAAAGGAGCTCTAGCTATAGACGAACACAAAAAATTAAATCTAGCCTTTAAGTTGCCTAAATTTGATCTCAATCAAGGTTTAGTCGATAACCAGCCAATCAATGCTGATCTATCTCTTATAGTGAATTCATTTGAGTTCTTAAAAAGCCTCAGTGCTGAAATCAATAATCCTAAAGGGCAGTTAATTGCCTCATTACAAGCCACTGGCACCTGGGATAAAAAAATTATCAAAAGCACTCTGAAATTAAGCCAAGGAAGTGTGGAGCTCCCTGGATTCGGCCTTAAACTTAATTCAATGCAGTTTAATGCTCATGCTCAGGGACAACAATGGGAAGCGGAAGGATCCATTACATCAGAAAATAAAAAATTAAACATCAAGGGAAAAGGCCCTCTAGGAGCATCTTTTGGTGGCGATTTAGCGATAACGGGAACTGATTTTTCTGTTATGAATACCAAAGAATTTAAAGTTAAGGTATCACCTAAGATAGACTTAAATATCACATCATCAGGATTAAAGATTAGCGGTTCAATTTTAGTCCCCTTCGCTCACATACAGCCACAAACATTCAGTAACAGCATTTCTTTATCGGATGACGTAGTCTTTAAAAACCAAAATGAAGCCCCTCCCACTCCCTTTAATACCACCATGAATCTGCACGTAGAAATGGGCAATGATGTGGAGCTAAATTACAAAGGATTACATGCCACACTTGCGGGCACCGTCAACCTATCTCAACTGCCTCAAGGCCCTGTGAATGCTACAGGGGAATTGACTGTTAAAAAAGGACAGTATAAAGCATACGGTCAAGATCTGACTATAGAACAAGGACAACTCATTTTTACAGGTGGACGTTTGGATAATCCAGGAATTAACGTAAGAGCATCAAAAAAAATTGATACAACTACCGCTACCACACCAGGAGCCAATCAACCATTTGATTTCAATAATGATAATCTGCAAAATGCTAATGTACGCGGTAATATTAGCGTAGGAGTTGAAGTATCTGGTCGTTTAGCTGAGCCTAAAATATCACTATTTTCCAACCCATCTATCCTTTCACAAGCCGATATACTGTCTATGCTGGTATTAGGTCGTCCAGCCAGCCAGGCCAACAAGGCTGGCGGCCAGCTACTTATGGCTGCAATCTCTTCGATGAATTTAGGTGGTGGAACCAACGGCGCTCAACTTTTAGAGCAATTAAAAAAGAATCTGGGATTTGACGTAAACGTACAAACAACAAGCAATTACAATTTGGCAACCAACCAAATTACCGATTCTACAGCTGTTGTTGTAGGTAAATCTATTTCCAAAAAAATTTATGTAAGTTATAACGTAGGTTTATCACAGAACGACCCCAACGTGCTTACCTTGAAATACTTACTCAATAAATTTTACAGTATTCAAATTAGTAGCAGTACCACAAGCAGCGGTATTGATATTTTATATACCTCTAATAAATAAGGATAAAACGTATGAGTCACTATAACATTCCTCTTAGAATGACCCGTTTAAGAAGTAGTTCCTTGTCTCGCGCTTTGGTGAAAGAAACTCGACTAGATATACAACAATTTATAGCCCCTTTATTCATTAGTGAGCAGTTAACCGAAGCTAAAGAAATCCAGGCCATGCCAGGTCAATATCAACTGTCACTTGATTGTCTTCCCAAAGAAATTGCAACATTAAGTGAACTAGGCATTCCTGCAGTCTTGCTTTTTGGCATTCCCAACCACAAAGATGCATACGGTAGTGAGTCGTACAATAAAAATGGGATAATACCTCAAGCAATTAAAAAAATTCGCTCCATTAATAAGGAAATATTAATTATTACTGATTTGTGTTTTTGTGAGTACACCGACCACGGCCATTGCGGAGTATTGCATGGCAAGCACATTGATAACGATCAAACTCTGGATTTGCTGGGTAAACAAGCAGTCAGTCATGCAGAAGCAGGAGCAGACTGGGTTGCTCCCAGTGGAATGACGGATGGCATGGTCAGTGCTATTCGCTCTGCGCTGGATGCAGCAGGATTTCAACATATTCCCATATTAAGCTACAGTGCTAAATATTGTTCTTGTTTATATGGCCCTTTTAGAGAAGCAGCTCAAGGAGCGCCACAATTTGGAGATAGAAAAGCCTATCAAATGGATCCTGCTAATAGCGCTGAGGCTATAAGAGAAACAGCCTTAGATATTGCAGAAGGCGCGGATATGATTATGGTAAAACCTGCTGGTTTTTATTTAGATATTATTTACAAACTCAAACAACGCTATACTGAAGTACCCCTTTGTGCTTATCAAGTTAGCGGCGAGTATTCCATGATAAAAATAGCAGCAAAAAATAATCTTATTAATGAGGACCAAGCAATTATAGAAAGCGTAACCGCTATAAAACGAGCTGGTGCAGATTTTATTATTTCTTATTTTGCGAAAGATATAGCAAAAATATTAGCAAGATCATTTAAATGATCTAGGTTGCAAGGAGATTTTCAAAGGACGAATTACGACAATTTAAGTTTAAAGCTTGCCTCTAGAATCACAATAACCTATAGTAATTCCCAGTTGGTAATTACTAATCCCTTATAATCTCAATGGAGACATTAATGAAGTTCATGCTTAAAAGTTTATCGGCAATAACCTTAAATTTGCTTGCCGCAACCGCTTTAGCAGCACCGGCTTATTTAACAACACATAACAATACAGATTTAGAGTCCAAAGCATATATTGCAGGTATCGTCCCTTCGCCATATGGCACACCGGCTCATGATACCCATAAGATTTATTGGACTACAGTAAGAATGATATGTCATCCCTATAAGACTAATGAAAAATGTACTGCCTTAGTTAAAGTAGGTACTGATACAAATAATCCAATAGATATAGGATATGTAACTTTAGATTTAGCCACTGGTGATATCAATCCCAAACAATTGTCAAATAATGGATACACCATAACAGTCAACGGCCCTGGTGAAGCAACCATTAGTAAAGATTAATAAGTAAAGAATAATAAAAAAGCCACGCAAAGCGTGGCTTTTTTATTATTAGCGATTATTATTTTGTTGGAGCTTCTAATGCTTGATCTATGTTCCAAACTACTTGAGCACCAACGAGATCGACATAAGCGTTAGAAGTAGCATTGACGTTAAACGTTGCGGTAGTGCCAATAGCATCGGTTCGATTAACTTTAGATTTCTCAGCGGCAAATATATGCGTATATCCTACATCAACACCAATGGAAGGACGTGCTTGGTAATGGGTACCAATTGAAAGAGCCCATCGGTTTACGTCAGGTAATCTTACATCTCTAAATGCATCATTTGTAGGTGTTGCATCATAACCACCACCGGCACGCAACATCCATTGCTGATTAACACGATAGTTTGCACCTAAAGCAAAGCGCCATGCATCAAGATAATTCTGTTGTTTTGAACTAACAGCTTGGACCTGAGTTACTTGAGATGTAATAGGATTGATAGCAGGTGCCGCCACATTATTTAATGTAATCTGCTTGAAAGAGCTCCAACCGGTATAGACAACAGAACCCAATAAAGCCAAAGACTCATTAATATCTTGGTATCCACTTAAAGTCACTACATCAGGTAATTCTATAGGATTGGAATAGAGCTGATTATTTTTAAACACTGCACTACTACTTGCATTAAGCACAGAAATAGGGTTAGCCAAAACTAGGCCTGGAGTGGCTAATTTACCTACTAACCTACTTTGACCATGGAATGAATGTCTCATTTTAGATTGATAGTTCAAACCAATACGGGTGTGATTGTCGTTAAACATAGCCATAACACCAGTATGGAATCCTACCCCGATGGAGTTACCATTGTTATAACTTAAAGTATCTACAGAAGTCGCAGGAAAAATAGGAACAAATAAATTAGGCGCTCCCAACATGGTATTAAATTTTACCCTAGCATATTGAAAGTCTAAACCAGCCCCATAAGCAAAATGATCAGTTAATTTCACACCAAATTCAGGCGAAAGATTTACTGTAATCAATTCAGATAAAGTAGCTTGATAACGTACTGCAGAAGTTTGACCCCAATCAGTTGACAAACCAAAAGGAGAAACACTACTAAAAGCAAATGTAACATTTTCACCTACAGGTAAAGCATAATGGAATGCAGGAACAAAGGCATTATCACCACCATTTAGGTCTTGGAAATTTTGTACGTAATTATCAAGTCCAGTAATCGTATAAGTACTGGTACCGCTCAGTTTAGCCGTAGGAAATATACCCACTCCCCCAGCTACCATTTGTTGTTTATGAATTAATGCTAAACCCGCTGGATTATACCAGCCAGTAGAAGCATCTGCAGCTTCTGCAGCAATACCCGCAGCATAGTTACCGATAGCTGATGGACTATCTTCAGTATACAGCGAAAATCCACCAGAATAAGCAGTACTTGTTGCTATAATGCCTACTACCGCAACACTGACTAGCGTTCTTAGGGGTTTGTGCATGTTGTTCACTCCACACTCCTTATAATTTTTATAGTACTTCCAATTCAAACTAAGTTTTCGATGATAAATGAAATTATTCCAATTTCAAACGATTAAAAAAGAATTATTTTGTAATAGATTCAATAACTAATAAAATTAAATCCACAATGATCTTTTTGAGGTCATTGTGGGCAATTTAATATAAAATGTTTTCCTTATTCTCATCTCAAAATACTTGTGCAGAGGCCTTAGTCCTGGTAATGTGTATTAATTTTGTGCGGAATATTAATATGCAACAGCTTGTTACTAAATTTGGGGGCACTAGTGTTTCAAGTAGGAACACTTGGAATAATATTGCAGCCATTACCAAAAAACATATGAGTACAGGAGTACAACCAGTTATTGTTTGTTCTGCCCTCACACAAATTTCTAATAAACTCGAAAAGGCAATAGATGCGGCACTTTTAAATGAACATCACAGCATCTTTACTGATATTCGTAACAGCCATTTAAATCTCGCAGAGGAACTTGAAGTAAACCCAGACCTGATTTCAGATGATCTGCATCAACTAGAGCAATGGTTAACTGGGATTGCTTTGCTAAGACAAGCACCAGCAAAAACACATGCCCAAATCTTGAGTCTTGGTGAACTAATGATGACTCGTCTTGGCCATGCCTTTTTGGAGCAGCAAGGCATTCATAATCAATGGTTTGACGCACGAGAGCTATTAACGAGCACACAAACCCTAGGAGGAGAGGCTGTAAATTATCTTTCTGCACGTTGTGACCATGTCTACGACTCCCAATTAGTACAACGTTTTTCAGAATCAGGAGCGCCTGCGATTATTACCCAAGGATTTATTGCCTCTAATACTCATGGAGAAACCGTATTACTTGGTAGAGGAGGTTCAGATACTTCTGCCGCACTTTTAGCAGCTAAACTCCAAGCAGTGTCTTGTGAAATTTGGACGGATGTTCCTGGTATTTATACAGCAAATCCCCACCAACTGCCCCATGCACGTTTGTTAAAACAATTAAACTACGATGAAGCTCAAGAAATTGCCTCTATGGGAGCAAAAGTTTTACACCCTAACTGCATTCCTCCAGTAAGACTTGCAAAAATTCCTATGTCTGTAAAATTCACCCAAATGCCGCAACATTCGGGTACACTAATTACTAAAGACACTGATGAATCTGCCCCGCTCATTAAATCAATTCAGGTAAAACACAGTATTTTATTGATATCTATTGATACCCTAAATATGTGGCAACAAGTGGGATTCTTAGCTGATGTCTTTACTACATTTAAACAACATGGCTTTTCGGTTGACTTATTATCTTCTTCTGAGTTTAACGTCACTTTGTCGTTAGATAACAATGTAAAATTACATGACAGACCAGCAATTAACGCACTGCTAGCCGATTTAAATCAATTTGGACGAGCAAAACTCATTGAGCCTTGTAGTGCAGTGAGTATGGTTGGTCACCATATAAGAACGGTATTACCTCATCTAGGCCCAGCATTGGAAGTATTTGAAGCGAAACAAATTTACTTAATGTCGCTAGCCTCAAATGATTTAAATATGACGTTTGTCGTGGATGAATCACATGCAGATAAATTGTGTCAAAAACTGCATCATCTACTTATAGAAAGTAATCCGCAGATATTTTATTACTCTAAAAGTTGGCATGAGGAATTTGGTAAACCGAACAAACGTCCTGTTCCTTGGTGGGAAATAGAACGAGATCGTTTACTTGCAAGTAGCGCCCCCCATACCCCTTGTTACGTGTACCATACCCCCACTCAGATAGGAAGAGCAAAGCAGTTGTTGGCATTAAAGGCTATTGATAATTTATTTTATGCCATCAAAGCGAATCCCCACTCTTCTATATTAAAGGCCTTGGAAAAAGAAGGAATTGGTTTTGAATGCGTTTCGATTCAAGAGTTAGATTTAATACTCGATTTATTCCCGACCATTGATAGAAAAAGGATTTTATTTACTCCTAATTTCGCTCCAAAGTCTGAATATGAATATGCGCTAAAAGTTGGGTGCTACATTACCATAGACAGTTTATATCCTTTGGAACACTGGTCTGGGTTATTTAAAAATTGTGACGTCATTGTGCGTATTGATCCAGGCACAGGTGCCGGCCACCATAAACACGTTTCTACCGGCGGCAATGAGTCCAAATTTGGTATCACACAAAATGATGTGGGACAAATCATTGCCTTGACGAAAAAAAGTAATATTAAAGTCATTGGTTTACATGCTCATTCTGGTAGTGGAATTCTCACTCCTGAATTATGGCAACAAACCGCATTGATGCTTGCTTCACTAACAGAGCAATTTCCTGATGTGCGCTCCATTAACTTAGGTGGTGGTCTAGGAGTAGTAGAGAAACCGGGACAGCATCCTTTAGATTTTAGCGCCTTAGACGCTTCATTACTTGCTGTTAAATCACGCTACCCTCAATTAAAAATATGGCTTGAACCCGGTCGTTATTTTGTAGCAGAAAGCGGCGTTATTCTTGCTAAAGTGACTCAATGCAAGGAAAAAGGTAAAGTAAAATTTATAGGGATTGAAACTGGGATGAATTCTTTAATCAGACCATCCCTGTATGGGGCTTACCATGAAATTGTCAATCTCAGCCGTCTACATGAAGAAAAAGCGAGCTTTGCTCACATTGTCGGTCCGATTTGTGAGTCAGGGGATACCTTAGGCTATGATCGTCTATTACCAGTAACCCATGAAGGGGACGTGCTGTTAATTGCCAATACAGGAGCCTATGGGCACTGTATGAGCTCTAACTATAATTTAAGACCAGCAGCCCAAGAAATAGTGCTGGATTAAAAACATGTCGTTGATTGATAGTGCTCAAAGGAGCCAAGCTACTAATCCTAATTTATCCTTTATAGTACAGGCTCCAGCTGGGTCAGGAAAAACAGAAATTTTGACCCAACGCTATCTTCGTTTACTCGGCACGGTTACTGCGCCAGAACAAATCATCGCCTTAACATTTACCCGTAAAGCAGCGAGTGAAATGCGTGAACGCATCATCATCGCCTTGCAACGCGCCGAAGCGAATGAATGTGCATCCAACCCTCATCAACAAATGACCTTAGATTTCGCGCACCAAGCGCTTAATCGCAGTCAACAATATCATTGGGATTTATTGCAACAACCCAATAGATTAAAAGTTATTACTATAGATTCGCTATGCCAAAGTATTAATCAGGCTATTCCATTATTGGAACAACAAATCGCATATCCCCAAATTACCGATAAACCTGATAGTCATTACCTTAATGCAGCGCGACGTTGCATTCAATTGGCATTGGAGACTCCCGAATATCAAAAAGCAATAAAAACCCTACTGCTCCATGTAGATAATAAACAAGATCGTTTGTTGAGTTTATTTCGAGCTCTGTTAGCTCAAAGAGATCAGTGGTTATTCCCGTTGTTTCAAGCACGAGAGCAAGACAAATCAACATTTGAGCACGCATTACGCTTTATAGAACAACATGAACTAATCCGCCTCAAGCAAAGTCTTCCTCATCTACTAGCCTCTGACCTAACCCGATTAACCCGTGAACTGGCACTTATAGAAAATGATCCATCCTCACCACGTTATCTCTTAAGAGATTGGTATGAATTTCAGCAAGCAACTCAGCCCATAGTCGCTGCATTAAGTAAAACGCTGCTCACAGGAGATAATTTTCGCAAAAGCTTTGATCACTATGTCGGCCTAAAAAAAGGTTCTTGCACTGATAGTGAATTTAATACCCTAAAACAGGCTAGTAAAGAACTTCTAACGCAATTAAACGATTATCCTGATTTTCTGAATTCATTGATACAAGTCAGCCAATTACCTAAACCTGAATATGATTTGGATCAATGGGAGGTTCTACAAGCTTTATTTGTCTTACTGCCTTTACTGGTTGGTCATTTACACGTTCTTTTTAGCGAGCATAATGAAGTAGATTTCACAGCCATAGCACAGCAAGCTTTAACCGCATTGGGTGATTCAGACAATCCTACCGATTTAGCCTTATATTTAGATAATGCCATACATCATTTACTAGTTGATGAATTCCAGGATACTTCTATTAGTCAATTTGAATTGCTCACTAAATTAGTTCAAGGCTGGCAAAATAATGATGGAAGAACTCTGTTTATTGTTGGCGATCCCATGCAATCTATCTATAGATTCCGACAAGCAGAGGTGGGATTATTTTTTCGTGCAAAAGAGCACGGCATTGGGGCAGTGCAATTACACTCATTACAATTGAGTTGTAATTTTCGCTCTGCAGAAACCATAGTGAATTGGGTCAATGATCATTTTTCCAGAATTTTCCCGCAACAAGTGGATGTTGAATCAGGGGCTGTCTCCTTCCATCCCTCAGTGAATGTCATTAAAGATCAAGAGGCAAATGCCATACACGCCCTACAATTTAATAATAAAGATCACGAAGCTCAATATCTCATTCAAGCAATTCAAGATGAATTAACTAATGATCCCAACCAGAGCTTAGCTATTTTAGTCCGCTCAAGAGGCCAATTGGGGCCGATCATCAATCTCCTTCGCCAACACCAAATTCCTTATCAAGGTACGGATATTGATTTATTGGCCAATTTAGAGCACTTACGTGATGTATGGTCATTAACTAATGCCTTGCTCTATCCCGGCAATAGACTTTCATGGCTAGCTTTGTTGCGTAGTCCTTATTGTGGGCTTTCTCTTCAAGATATTTTATGCATTGCTCAATTTAATAAAAATAAATCCATCTATCATGCTCTAGTACAATTAGATAAAATTCAGGGCTTAAGTGATGATGGCCGTACTCGTGCTCAATTTTTCATTCAAGTAATGCAAAAAGCGCTTGTTCAAAGATATCAAAACCACTTATCTGACTGGGTAATTGACACATTAAAACAATTGAATATTGATAAAATAGTCAATCAAAATCAATTAAATGATTTAGAGCAATTCTGGGCTCTACTAGATCGTTATGAACTAGAAGGCCGATTGCCTGATATGAACGAGTTCATAGAAGAATTTAATAAACTTTATTCGCAACAGGCTACCCCTTCCCGTTTACAAATTATGACCATTCATAAATCCAAAGGATTAGAGTTTGATACCGTTTTTCTCCCAGGGCTGGGAACTCAACCTAATTCTGGCGATAATCCCATGTTACGCTGGCTTAAACTACCCACTCAAAATCACGGAGATTTATTGCTAGTTTCCCCCATTCAAGGGGCACATCAAGATGGCTGTGCTTTATATAATTACTTAGGTCAACTGGATGAAGAAAAAAGTAATTACGAAGCGCAAAGATTACTTTATGTTGCAGCAACACGTGCTAAATCGCGGCTGTATTTAATGGATGGTTCTATAAAATCAAATAAAAGATCATTTCGTAGTCTGTTAAAGCATCAAGAATTTCTTGCTGTAGAACCTAAAGAATCGACATCAGATGTAGAAGAAAAAATCGTTTTCCCTCTCCCCAAATTATATAAACTTCCCCAAGAATTTTATATAAAACTACCAGTGAGCGATATCACTCCCAACAATGCCATCATTTCCGAATTAACCGCTGGTACTCCTCGTTTAACAGGCATAGTAGCTCATAAAATTTTGCAATGGATCTGCGATAACCACCCAAAAAACAGCACCCAAGTCCCATGGAACCTAGCTCTTAATGAATTCAAACAGCAGGGTTTTGATGAGGAAATGCAACAACATGCTTTATCTGTTTTGCAAGATCAAATAACTCAGTTATTTCAAGATAAAGTAGGCTTGTGGATTATCGCCAAACATGACAAAGAACGAAATGAATATGAACTACTGGTAGAACTCCATAGTAATTTGGTAACACGCATCATAGACCGTACTTTTGAAGATCAAGGAATATTATGGATTATTGATTTTAAAACGGGTAAAGATGATTTTATTGCCACTACTCAACATCAAAAACAATTAAATGAGTACGGACTTTATTTATCTCATTGCACTGATCTTCCTATCCATTGTGGTCTTTATTACTTAACAAATAACCATTGGTTAAGTTGGGAATATCAACACCAAGAGCATTTAATTTAGATATAATTTCTTAATTTTATTTTTTCTTAAACTAGTTCTGGTATTGTATAATTACATTAATTTTTTGGGTTCCTGATGTCCGTAAAAGAAATAGATATTAGAACACTACAGAAAATTCCGAGCAAAATTAGCGGAAAATATAGCCACACAGTTACTAAAGGACTTTTGCCTGGCTCCTCTAAGACTTGGTATGCTAAAGAAATGGAGAGCCCTAAGGTTGCGCGTATAGAACTTCTCGCTCAGGAGTTCTTCCGCCTTATTATCCCTACTCAACCCGAAACCCGTATTGCTAGAAATCCAAAAACAAATACTTATTATATTTTATCAGAAGAGGTTCCTGGTTATCGTAATCTACCGACTAACAAGAAACAAGAGTTCACTAAAGGAACCTATTTTGGTTTAGGCCAAGTCTCTTTTCTGGCAGCATTTTTACAAGAAATTGATCTAAAAAATGGCAACATCTGCCTTAATGACAAAAATCAAGTCATAAAAATTGATGGTGATTGGTGTTTTGCCGGTATTAGAGATCGAAACTATCAATATGTACCTAAAGGACTTAGCGCGGCATTATTGCATAGCTTACCTTATCTCAAAGAAATGTATGCTTATAATTGGCTTGATGTTATAGAAGAGAGGTGTTCTTATGGGAACAGCCTCATTGTCGATACAGCTCTATCCAAAGCACCCCATTTCCGCAATGAAGTCAATCAAGCGATATTAAAAACTCTTTTATTACCTAATAATTACATAAAAAGCTTTGTTGATGCATTTATTCCTGTTGGTTCTGATGCAAATCGTTTTATTACGTACTTACAAGAAAGACAAGAAGAATTAAAAGCAATTGCTTTAAAAGATACCTCTTTTCAAAATTATCTATTAAGCCCAGCAGCACAAAACGATATTCGCGATCATTTTATTCATATGAAAGAATTTGTTGTTCATGGAATACAACCAATTATTCAACCAACAGAACATGTCGACTTAGAAAATGATTATATGAAGTTAATAGCAGAATTAGGTATCCAAACTCAGCCTCCTATCCAAACACCATTAATCAGGTTCCATGGTTCTTTTTCATCGGGTAATTATTATGAAGATATGAACACAGGAATCTTTTTTGTTGAAACAGGGAATACCTTCAAGTTTGTTAATAAACAAGATGAGGTTGTTTCTTTAGNTAAAGATTATCAAGTAATGATGTTAAAAGAAGTACACACATACAAAATGTTCACCATGAAAAAACGCCATGCATCAGAGCAAGCATTGTTTGCTATCCAGAACATGAAAGCCTCTTTTGATGATCTTAATTTAGGCATTGATATTAACCTTCGCCTTGACAAGTTTTTCGAGTTAATTGAACAACACAGAAGAGTCATAGACAATCAGTTGGACCAACAACAAATTATCCGAATTATAGAAGCAAAAAAAACGGAGCTTAGAGAAGCCGCTAAAAACCGAATAACTCAAGTGGCTCTAGCAGAGCGAGTGATACAGCAAACTGTTGCCCAAATTAACAGTATTCAGGTGAACTTTATTGACCAACATACCTTAAATGATGTTAATAAACACCACCAGTCGCTAATGAAACAAGCACGAGACTTAATAGAAACACCGAAAGTTGATGACGCTCATAAAAAACTCAATTCATTTTCTCATGCAACAAGCATTCAAATTGCTCTTACAAAGAAACAACGCCAAATTAACCAATATGCTGATGCTCAAATGATTACTATTCAGCAAAATGATCAGACAAGAGATTTAATTCACCAAACAGTGAGTGCTATTCATAATATGCAAGTAAATTTTGCTTCTATAAATAATCAAGACGAGCTCAATAATTATCAGCAAAGATTATTAGACAAAATAAATGATTTAATTCAAAGTGATAATGTAATTCAGATATATCAGAATTTGAAACTCTATGAGCTACACCCGGATCTCCGTAATGCATCAGCTCATAAACGACAAGAAATTAATCAGCAAGCAAATATATTAAATGAACGTTTTAATATACTTGCTCAGATACACTTTGATGACCATTTAGATGACTTCATCAACAAAGCTACTGAAATGTCTGAGAAAGCAGTAGCTAGAGCTTCTTATGAACTTGCAGCAAGAAAAACCCAGCAATTTTGTGAGTCATTAAAACAGGCCAGGAATGAATTCCTGCATCAGAAAATACCTCTTGTGCAAGCTAAAATAAAATTAAAAAATGATTGTGAATTCGCAATTGTACATCTTCGCCCCGAAGTTGAAGAGCATAGGGAATGGACAGGAGCCTTTGCTAAGTTCCTTCTAGACCTTCTGTCTTTATTGACCTTTGGATTTGCAAAGAATCAACTAAGCTTATTCACTCGCACTGACACCATGAAAAAGCTTGATAATTTTAATGAGTCAACGGTGAATACTCTATCAATGATGAGCGCGCAAAAATAGGAACTCTATAGTAGCAACATATAAAATACCCCTAGCCTCAGGATGTAGAGAAGGCGAAATACTGCTTTCTTATTTTTACCCTGTGCAAAGGGAGTTTAGAAAGAAGTCTAGTGATTCATAGATTCCTGCGTTATCATTCGCTTTTTGCACAAACAAGGTGAATCAGATGATTGTAGAAGACGCAGTAATCAATCTCTTAAACTCATTAAAGGATCCATTTCTTGGGTTAAGCGGTAAGGAAATGCATTTACAATATCGCTTGGATTCAACACCTAAAACGCTATCCATCAGCGTAACAGCCGGATTCCCCATTGCATTATTAGAGCATTCTTTTAAAAATTTGGCGTTGACTCATCTCAAAGACCAATTCCCTGAACGGCAAATTACCCTTACTTTGAATCAGTTTATTAAAGCCCATAGAACCCAAATGGCAGGCAAAGGACTACGCGAGGTTAAAAATACAATTGCCGTAGCTTCAGGCAAGGGAGGAGTAGGCAAATCGACGGTAACCGTTAATATAGCAGCAGCACTGGCTCGCTTAGGAGCACGTGTAGGCATCTTAGACGCAGATATTTACGGTCCTAGCATGCCATTAATGCTGGGTAAAACAGAACCGGTACAAGTTAGTGGTGATTTTTACTTACCAATACAGGCTCATGGCATACAGGCCATGTCCATTGGTTATTTAGCAGGTAACGATCAAACATTAATTTGGCGTGGCCCCATGCTTGCCAAATCATTAATCCAGATGCTTGATATCACCCTTTGGGATGAATTGGATTATTTATTCATTGATTTACCTCCAGGAACAGGAGATATCCAACTGACTCTTGTGCAAAAAATTCCTCTTACTGCAGCTATAGTAGTAACAACCCCACAAAATGTGGCGACTTTAGATGCACAAAAAGCAATGACGATGTTTGCTAAAACAGGAATAGAGGTACTAGGTGTGATAGAAAATATGTCCACTCACATCTGCAGTGCCTGTGGTCATCAAGAGGCTATATTTGGCACAGGTGGAGCAACTACTTTATGTGAGTCACAACATAGCATTTTATTAGGACAACTGCCCTTAGATGGTCGTATACGTCAACAATGTGATGATGGCATACCCACAGCAACACAAGAGCGTAATGCGTTAACCGATACATTTCTTAAAACCGCGATGCGTTCTGCCATAGAATTGTCAGGAAAGCCTATTAATTACGCTGATAAGTTTCCACCAATTGTTGTTGAATAAGATTAGGGGCTATTTGGGCCAAGGGCCCGACCTATCCCCTTAAGTTGACGCCATTATGTGAACAGTTACGACAAGAGAGGAATTGCTTTCTCCCCCTAGTACTTCATTGATTTTTTTAGGATAATAGTCAAAAACAAAAAGAAAAAATCATGTTAAGATTATTTATAGTAGCCATTTCTATCTTCTATTCCTGTATCACTCTGGCTCAATCAAACTACCAGGTTGATTTAATTATATTTGCTTATCCTCAAAGCGGTGACACGAACAACAGTTTGGCCATGACCTCACCCTTGCTTCCCATACCCCAAAATGCGATTACACTGCAACCTAACTCCACCAAGCCTTACGGCCTACTTTCCAACTCAAAATCCAGTTTACGAGATCAGTATTATTTATTAAGCCGTAAATCTAATTATCGTGTTCTTGGTCAATACTCCTGGATACAACCGAGCGCAAACCAAAGTAGCGTTGCATTACCTAAAATCAGTCATAATGGATGGCAAATGCAAGGTACCCTGCGTGTACGACAAAATAACTATTACCTGTTTGATGCTCATTTACAATTATCACCTCCTAACAATCCCAATTCATATTTTACAGTGAATCAGGATCAACGTTTAAAAGGTGGGGTTGTTTATTTTCTAGATCACCCGCAAGTAGGAATGTTAGTTAAAATTCATAAGCTATCCTAAGTGAATGCTTAATGGCATTGCGCTCATCAGGCTACTGAACCCGCTGGAGGGGTGGTGAAGGGACGTTTATTTTTCGCGCTCATAACTTCCGCACGAAAAGCAGCAAGACCCTGCCACCCTTCGTGATACACTGATCTCTAGCTAAAGCCGATTTATTTATTGCTTAGCCTGGCGGCTATGGGGCACGACCAACCTACGCAATAAAATCCATAACGATTCAGGCAATGGTGTCAACGGTTACCAAAATCCAATTTAGGCGTTATCAATCGAGTAATAGTCTCTGCAATAGCGAGTAAGCATTGATTTTTTGGGGTACCTGATCGCCAAAACAATGCAACCGTACGCGCAGGGGCTGGGGCTTCAAAAGGAATACATTTTAATAATTCAGATACCTCAAAATTCACTGCTAAAGCAGGTAGTAATGTTACCCCCATACCTGCTAATACCATTAATCTCAAAGTCTCAAGACTGGTCGCGGTAAAATCGGCAACCTCACTGGCCTTAGCCTTGTGACAAATAGCCATAGCTTGATCGCGTAAACAATGCCCTTCAGCTAATAGCATCACTTGTTGGTTGGTTAAATCACTTAGTGCAATTTGCTTCTTTTGTGCTAAAGGATGATTACTTGCGCAAGAAAAATAAAAAGCTTCTTCAAATAAATTTTGGTAAGAAAAACCGCTAGAAAGTGGTTGAGCCATGATGGCGGCATCAATTTTTCCACTTTCTAATTGATCTATTAAGCGATATGTTTGCTCTTCAATGAGCCATACTTTTAAATTGGGAAAGTCATTCTTTATTGCGGGCATTACAAAGGGCAGCAAATAAGGAGCGACTGTAGGAATCACTCCCAAATGCAAATCCCCAGCAAAAGGATCATGCGCCTGACGCGCTAGATCTTTCATTTCATCACACAGAATTAGTATTTTTTTCGCTTTGGATAATAACTCATGCCCTTGATCAGTGAGTAATACCTGTTTGTTAGTGCGCTCAAATAAAATAACTCCCAATCTATCTTCCAGTTTTTTAATCTGCATACTCAACGTAGGCTGGCTAACAAAACACCGTTTGGCAGCTTCACCAAAATGCCTCACCTCAGCCAAAACGACAAAATAATTTAAATCTCTTAAATTCATAGAAACACCGATCAATTGATATTATCTATTAATATAGCAAAATTAATATATTTTTATCTATATATTAGGTTCGACCCTCTGAGCTCGCCCATTCTCCATATCTTTTATTGGGCCAAGGCTCAACCTACGTTACCTAAAGAACAAATAAATAAACCTGAATCGATGTTTTCAGCAGAAAATAACGTAAAAAAATTTACACGTCCTTATTGTTCCTATATATTCGCTTTTTTTCGAGGAAATGAATGACACAAACAAATACAACAACTGTTAAATCAAGAACAATCATCTGGCTCGTAGGGGTGTTCTTCTTATTATTTCAATTCTTTTTGCAGTTATCTTCAGGGATCGTCATCGGTTCCATCATGCATGAGCAGAAGCTTTCAGCCCTTTGTGCTGGTCTTCTAAGTAGTGCTTTTTATTATGTATACACCTCTTTTCAGATTCCAGTAGGCCTTTTTTTTGATCGTTATAATGCCCGTACCCTACTTGCATTTAATGCTATTATTTGTGCAATGGGCTGTTTCTTGTTTGCCACAGGCCATACAATAGTCTCGTTATTTATTGGTCGTTTAATTATAGGAGCTGGCTCTGCTTTTGCCTTTGTTGGTCTGTCTCACGTTCTTCGACAAACATACCCACTAAAACGCTATGCATTTATGATAGGGCTTTCTGAAACTCTAGGTTTTACCGTTACCGTCTTTGGCATGATAGGCATGGGCTCTTTTATTGATCATTTGGGCTGGCGATATTTTATTAGTGGCGCAGGTTTTTTAGGACTCCTTATTGCGAGTCTGTGTTGGATTGTTATTCCCAACTACAAACCTACCATCACGACTAATCTCAATTACAAACAACAACTAATTGCTATTTTAAAAAACAAATTAGCATGGATTAACGGTATGTTTGTTTGTCTAGAGTTTTCTGTTATTACTGTTTTTGCCGCTCTATGGGCTGTTCCTTTTTTACAGTTAAAATTGGATTGTACACTTAAAATGGCCAGTATTCTGACTTCTATGACATTACTGGGCGCAGGATTGAGCTGCCCAATTTTTGGACAACTCTCTATTCGCTTGACGACGCGTAAACCATTAATTCATTTCTCTTGCTTATCAACAGCCTTACTTCTTCTGATTACCTTATATTTACCAACTCACAATCTACTATTAATGGGCTTTCTTTTATTTATAATTGGCCTATGCTGCGGCGCATATATGCTTGCCTATTCTATTTCCAATGAGTTAGCCCCAGCGGAATCTTTATCTACTTGTACCGGCTTCACTAATACCTTAGCCATGCTTTCAGCACCTCTGTTACAACCGCTGGTAGGGTATTTATTAGATTATTTCAGTGAGGCTCCAGGTGTTTATACATTAAATAATTACCAATCAGCCTTACTACTTATCCCTGCTCTCTTGGTTTTAGCTTCTCTTTTGGCTCAATTTCTTCCTGAGAAGAACAGAGAAATAGAAGTAAAGGAGCACTTGGTTACCATTGATGCAGAATCGTAAGATTTGAGCTTTCATTGTCATTCCACACCTAGCCTGCTTGCTCGCAACCGAGATCAGACACAAGACTTTACAAAGGTCGCGTACTGGCATGGGCAGGAGATATAGGAGGAGCGGTAGCCACTATATGACTCACTACCAAAGTGTAAAAAGTAATGGCAAAGAAATAGAAAAAGATTTTAGCAATTAGAGTATAAGTAGTTTGTGTTCTTTTATACCCCAAAAAAACAGCTATTATTGCGAATATTAAACAGATAAAAGCCGCTGTTAACATTTTTTTCCCTAAGTAGTATGCCCTTCTTTTTATAATTATTCGGCAAAAATCCTTGTAATATCGTTTATGTAATTCTATTTAAAATGTACAACTTAAGGTCTATATGATAAAAATATAGTACATAATTTCAAAAAAAGTAATAAGCGGAGGAAGAAGGTTAAGTTCGTAATCAAACATTAAATGTGACAAAGAAGTGGATCGGGCTCTTGGCTCAAAAAAATGGTAACTGTTCAGGTAATGGCGTCAACTTAAGCCTCCGTTCGGCCTGAGGAAGCGCGAACGGTTTTGAAGTGATACTTCTTAAGTTGGCGCCACTGACTGTTTACGGCGCCGTCATCCCTGTAGTGTTAGATATTTCGCTTACAAAAAATGTTATGTTCTGCACTAGCCAACTGAAATAGCTCCGCTGCTTTCAGTTTTTTCTGGCTCATGAAATTTGGCAAAAGATTGTTCATTGATAAAGCAAAAGCCTACGGGGTTCTCTTTAGAAAAACCAGCGATAGATAAGGTAGAACTATCGACTTCTTTCAATGTATTAAGTAATTTTAAATTAAGTTTAGGTAGCCCTAAGCTAAGCAAACACTGATCTTCAGGTAAATTTTTAATAGAAAGAAACTGTGACATTTTTACTTTATTTCCTAATGCATCTCTCCAACCCGCTACAGCAGCTCCAGTGGCATCAGTTTCTTTAAGATTAGCAGAATAAAAACCATTATCATTACTCAAACGACAAAAAGTAGTGCTAATGTCATGGGGAGCCTTTTGATTTTTACTAAACCATAACTTACCAAACCAAGCATTATTCCCAGTCACAAACTGTTCTTTATTACCTGGACCTGTTTGTATATGGCCATTCAAACGACTAGTCTGTAAGGCCTGAAGCTCCACTCCAGGACGCAACACTAAGGTTTCATGCTGGCTATCAATATTGGCTTGTTTTAACATGTCCACTTTAAAATTAAATCCCAGCTCTTTCTCAGTTTTGATTCCGAAAACCCAGCTGTCATTAATGGGATTGTAACGCATAAAAGAGCGGCCAACATGCCAATTAAATGGAATAGATTTATCTATCTTTTCACTATTTTCATAAAATAAAACTACTTTATTAGTTTGCCCGTCAATTAAAGCGGTTTTAGCATGAAAATCAGTTCCCTGTCTCTGCATCTGAAAAAAATAACCGTACCGCTCACCACTTTCATTAGTCACCATGCCGGAAAAAGTCCAACTACCGACCGAGGGTTCAACTGGTTGAGGAGTGTTCTCCTCTATTAACTGTTCATTCTCTACAGCAAATAAGGCTGTGCTAATAAATAGAATTATAAAAAATAAGCTAGAACAAATTCTAATGAGCATAGTAACAATAACCTTTTAATTGTTGATGTGACCATAATGCTTGCCAAAATGCATCATCCAATTGAGCTTCGACTGGTAAATAATACATCTTATCAGAACTAAAGGAAAAACATTTCACGGCATCCTTTTCCGTCATGATAATTGAAGACTCCTCATAATTTAAGTCATTGGATTTAAACTGATAATGATCAGGATAACTATAGGCAGTGAATTCTATCCCTAATTGACTTAAAGTGGAATAAAAACGTTGTGGATTACCTATAGCAGCAACTGCCGCGATCGAACCAACAATGAAATTAGAACTTACCGTTTCTTGAGTAGACAATTTTGTTATCTCACCAGGAACTAAATTCATCCGATAAGCCTCGCCCCAAACTCCCCCATTAGCGATAACAAAATCGACTTGTTTTAATCGACTTTCTGATTCTCTTAATGGCCCCGCAGGTAAACACAAGCCATTACCTAAGCCTCTAGTCCCATCAATCACAGCAATTTCTATGGTCCGTCCCATTCTATAATGCTGCAAGCCGTCATCGCTAATAATAATTTGTACCTGATGATTTTCTAAAAGATAATCTACTGCATTGGTTCGTACTGGAGAAATTACCACAGGACAATTCGTTTTACGAGCAATCATCAAAGGTTCGTCTCCTACTAATTCTGCAACATCATTTAACTGAATTTCATAAGGGTAATCCTTGATTTTTGCTCCATAGCCTCGACTGACTATCCCTACCTTTAAACCTTTTTGCTGCATTTGCTGGGCTAAGGCAATAACTAAGGGCGTTTTACCTACACCACCTACAGTCAAATTACCTACCACTATAAGCGGAACGGAATAACGAACTTGACAAAAACGCTGTAAATACCAACGTCTGACTCCAACAATTAATCTATACCCCCAAGAAATAGGGAGAAGCATCCATTTTAAAGGATGATTACCATACCATAATTTATCAATGGTTAAGGACATTAGACTAAAGCTTCCTCATGAACTAAACCTAATTGTTGGACTTTATACAGCTGAGTATAATGGCCATTTAAATCTAATAATTGCTGATGGTTACCTTGTTCTACAATGCGCCCATGCTGTATGACAATAATCTTATCGGCGTGCTTAATCGTCGATAGCCTGTGTGCAATGACTAATGTGGTACGATTTTTCATAACCTGCTCTAGAGCTGCTTGGATGTACTGTTCTGACTCACTATCTAATGCTGAAGTAGCTTCGTCCAGAATTAAAATAGGGGCATCTTTTAAAATAGCACGAGCTATGGCTAATCTTTGCCTTTGTCCACCAGATAATAACACACCATTTTCACCTATGCGCGTGTCGTATCCTTGTGGTAATTGAGAAATAAACTCATCCGCATAGGCTAACTTAGCAGCATCGATAATTTGTTGGCGTGTTACATCAAAACGACCATAGGCTATATTATTGGCTAAAGTATCATTAAACAAAGTGACATGTTGACTTACAAGAGCCATTTGCTCTCGCAAATTCGCTAAACTAAGTTGATTTATAGGAATACCATCAAGTGTAATCACCCCTTGGGTTATCTCATAAAAACGGGGTAACAAATTGGCTAAGGTGGATTTACCACTTCCTGAATGTCCTACTAAGGCCACGGATGTACCTGATTCTATAGTCAAGTTAACATCATGCAATACCGTTTTACCTTGTCTGTAAGCATAAGAAACATCCTTAAACTCAATTTTGCCCAAAGCTTTTTGTGCTAAAACGACTCCTTGCTCTTGTTCTATCGGCAGATCTAATAAATTAAAGACGCTTTCTGCCCCAGCTAGCCCTCTTTGAATGGTTACATTTAAAGTAGTCAGTCGTTTCATGGGTTTAATTAATTGCAACATTGCAGCAATGATTGCCAAATAAGAGCCAGCAGTAATCACCATGACGGTAGAAAGTTTAATAGAGGCCATAATAATCATGGCGATTCCCAAAGCAATAACAAATTGCACTCCAGAAACATTCACCGCATCACTCACGGCAACTTTCATATCATTTTGACGAGAGCGCTCTGTGGCCTGATTAAACTTGCCTACTTCATAATGTTCTCCGCCAAAAATACGCACTACTTTGTATCCTTCAATCGCTTCACCAGCAATTTCAGTGACTTCGCTCATCGTCTTTTGGACTTTATGACTGATTCGGCGCACTCTTTTGTTGGTATAATTAACAATCAAGCCAACAAAAGGCACAGTCAATAAAAACATTAAAGACAACTGCCAATTAATTACCATCATGACAGTAATTAATCCAATAACTAAACAGGCGTTTTGCACAAAATCTGTCAACGCATCAGCACTTACCTGAGCGACCTGCTCCACATCATAAAGAATTTTTGAAAGCATCTGACCTGAAGTAGCTTCATCATAAAAATCAGCGGGTAACCGCATAATGTGAGCAAACACCTTTTGTCTTAGAACTTTGACTACAGAACGCGCGACCCATGTCATGCAGTAACTTCCTAACGAACTGACTAATCCTCTAAGAGTAATGCCGATTAAAACAATTAAAGGGATTTTTTTAACAAAATCCATATCCAAATGAATAAATCCCTTATCCAAAAAAGGCCTGGTCATGTAGGTAAAACCGGCATCTATGCCCGAATACAACACATTGGCAAAAATACCAAGAACCAGTATAGGCCAAAATGGGGTAATATAAGTGAATAATCGTCTATATAAATAAACGTTTTTAACTGGTTCTTTATTTTTCATTAATCAGGATTCAAGACAAAACAAAATGGGTATAATTGTAACCCTTATTCATATCAAGCGCCAATATTCTAGATCTTAGGCAACGATTGCCCCAGATTTTATTTAATTTAACTATAAAGACTCTAAAGTCATCTTAATACGAGTATAGGCACAACGAAAACCAATTTTCTGAACATTAAGGTCAGAAACTGTGCCTGGCTCTGTAGTCACCGTAGCGAATTCCAATCCCTGCTGTTTAGCAAAGTTGAGTCGTGTTAGTAATAATTTTTTTTGTACTCCCTTTCCCCTGTATGCAGGAAGAGTGCTGGTCACACCCAGATCGCAAACCGCATCGTGCATGGCAATAGTTGCTCCGGCAATTATTTGATCTTTTCCTAATGCAGCAAAAGCAGTAACACCTTTTGCCCGAGCATAGCGTGAGAATTGTTTTTGAGCCTCAGGAAAGCCAAAGCCTGAAGCAACTTTTTTCGCCCATATCTCAATCTCGTGCTCCTGCACTTTTCGTATAATAAATTCATCATCAAAGATTGTTTCCATCTTATAATGTTTCAAATCTAAAACAGATACATTATTGAGCTCGGCAATACCGTAGCCACGATTATTTAAAAAAACTGCTAATTCATTCCCAATAAAAGGACATAGCTCGATATCAACTCGTTGATGCCCTAATGATTTATAGAATTGTTCTATTGCTGTGATTTCAGACTTAAATTGTTTGGATGTTGTGGTAAATCCCCACCCAACGACTTGCGATAGAAAAGAATCAAAACCTGAAAAACAAGCAGCCCCATTATTGATTTCTAATATTTTACCTTGTGTGTATTTTTTGGTTACTTCAATATGAGTCTGTTTAATGCATGACTCCATTCGTGAGGCTAAATGTTTATCAATGTACATCATTTCGTCCCAGAAAAAACCTTTAATCCTGATATTAACTTAGAAACTAAAGACGGCCCTTTATATATTAATCCACTATATACTTGTATCAACGAAGCACCTGCATCAAGTTTTTCCTGGGCAGTGATACAGCTATCTATCCCCCCTACTCCTATTAAAGTAAGCTCATTACCAACATACTGCTTTAATAAACGCAAACAACGGTTAGACAAGTCGGTTATCGGTTTACCACTGAGTCCACCAGATTCCTCAGCATGAGGGATATTCTTAACCATTTCACGCGCACATGTTGTATTGGTAGCAATAATACCCTCAATGCCATGACGCAAAATTACTTCCGTCATTTGCTTTAACGTCTCGTCAGTTTCATCGGGAGATACTTTTACAACCAACGGCACGTGCCGTTGTAACTGGTCGGATAACCTCTTTTGCTCCTCACTTAACTGCGATAATAAATTGGTAAAATATTCCCCCTGCTGTAATTGACGCAAATCAGGAGTATTAGGAGAGGAAATATTAATGGTGACATAAGATGCATGTGCATAAACCTTAGCGAAACAATAAAGATAATCGTCTACTGCTTTATCCAGAGGAGTATCTTTATTTTTGCCTATATTAATTCCTAATATTCCTTTATAACGTGCTTTTTTTACATGAGTCACTAAAGCATCAACACCCTGATTATTAAACCCCATGCGATTGATAATTGCCTGGGCTTCTGGGAGGCGAAATAAGCGTGGTTTGGGATTACCGTCTTGTGGTTTGGGTGTTACAGTTCCCAATTCAATAAAAGAAAAACCTATTTTGGCCAGCCCATCTAAATATTCCCCATTTTTATCCAAGCCAGCAGCCAATCCCACGGGGTGAGCAAAGTCCAACCCCATCGCCTTAACAACGACTCCTTGTGGATGTCTAAAACAAAACGGCGGTATACAAGATAAAGTGGATAATGCAATATCATGAGCCCTCTCTGCATCCAACTTAAAGAGCAAAGGACGGACGAGTGAATACATAAATGACTCCAATGGACAAAACACAATGGGACTTTAAAGAAAGTCCCCGTCGAGATACATTAAACAGGACATTGCTGTGCCCATACTCTAAGCATGGCATTGCCCGTTTTGTGTAAGTGGAAAGCAACCTCTCTGACTTCTACCCCATAATTTTCTTGTTGCAACCCTAATAACACGGGCCCCAGAAACTCAGAGGTATTCCCCTCTCTATCAATCAAAGGAAAAATCCTAACCTCTTTTGCAACTCGAGCTAACTCTCTAATTACTGCTAAATGAAATTCTACGGTTTGCTCATCCAAATCAGCAAATAAATAATGAGAGCTTAGTGCAAAATCAAAAGAAAAGTCAGCAAAAGGTAAATGATAGTCCGCAACACCAATATATCGTCCTTCTGCTTTTCCTGATCCATTCCTGACTCCGTTTTTACGCGCCCACCTCGGGCGCGGCCTCATTGTGCCACAAATGTAAGTATGCTTGCATACTGTGTTTAGTATGCTTATAATCCAGTCACCCCGTAGCCGCGCGCCACGTTG